>JBQCGU010000044.1:0-72266 GCA_051955355.1 Solirubrobacteraceae bacterium
GCATCTGACCCAGGCCGCGCGCGCGGCCTTCCGCGATCGCGCCCCGCACGAGTTCGCGGCGTCCCGCTTCCGTCGGGATCTGGCTACCCAGGCGGATGTCGAGGTCCGGGCCGATCTTGCCCTCCGAGTTGGCAGCCGCCAGCGTGTGGCACACAGCACACGACTGCGAGAACAGGTAGCGGCCGTGCTGCTGCTCTGCGTTCAAGTGCACCCCGCCCGAGCCCACGCTCGCCTTGTTCGCGCCGTTGAACGCGAGCACGAGCGCTGGAACCACGAGCCCGAACGCGAACACGAGCACCACAATCGCGAGCACCGCCCGCTGGCCGGCGCGCGATTCGGTGTGAAGCAACTGCTGACGAGCTCCGCGCGGCCCGCGCCCCATCGCGATGAAGAACACCGCCAGGGCGAGCAGCACCCAGAACGCTATGAAGCCGATCACGTAGAACATCGGGCGCGCACGATACATGAGGTCCCGGCATCGCGGGTGCGTGAGAGCGCTCTTCGCAAACCTTTAGGTGGCGCCTAAGCAGAGCGCTACGCTGAATATGCCCGGTCAAACTGGAGCCAACACCATGGACGGCCCCAAGTGAACATCCTGCGCCGCCTCTCACTCTCCCGCCTGCTGCTCCTGTGCGGCGTGGCGATCGCGGTGGGCATCGGCGCCACTGCCTTGGCGTTGGCTGTCGGCGCAGGGCCGGTGCCACCGCCCAAGCCGCTCGACGAAGCGGTGCACGATGCGCTTTCGGCTCCGCACGTGCAAGGGGTGAGCGCACGCATCCAGCTCACCAACCATCTCCTAGAAGGAGCCAACCTCGCAAGCGGCGGAGGCGGCGAAGCCAGCCAGCTCTCTTCGAGCCCGTTGATCTCGGGCGCATCCGGACGCCTCTGGGTAGGCGACGGACGAGCTCGCCTGGAACTCCAGTCGGAAAAGGGCGACACCCAGATCCTCTGGGACGGCAAAGAGGTGGAGCTGTACGACGCGTCGAGCAACACGCTCTACCGCTACCTCCCGCGCCAGGCGAGCAGCCAGGAGTCCGCCGGTTCGTCGAACCCTTCAAGCACAAACGATCGCCAGCCTCCGTCGGTGGGGCAGATCCACGAAGGCATCGAACACCTCGAAAAGCACGCCGTGGTGTCCACCGCACAGCCGACTGACGTGGCTGGCCAGCCCGCTTACACGGTGCACGTGTCGCCGCGCGAACACGGCAGCCTGCTCGGCGGCGCCGAGCTTTCCTGGGATGCCGCGCACGGCGTGCCGCTGCGCTTCGCGGTCTACTCCACCGAAAGCTCCGCGCCGGTCATCGAACTGGCGGCAACCGAAATCTCCTATGGAGCGGTTGAAAGCTCAGCGCTCGAATTCACGCCGCCCGCCGACGCGAAGATCGAAGAAGTCAAGCAGCCCTCCACCTCCGGCTCATCCGGCGCGTCCTCCGGCGGCGAGGAACCCAAGCCGCACGTGAGCACTCACGGCACGGGGCTCTCCTCGATCGTCCTGCTCGAAAAGCCCGCCAAGCCCGGGGGGAGCAGCTCCTCCCTGCCCGCAGAGCTTCAGAGCCTGCCCAAGGTGAACATCAACGGCACGAGCGCATCCGAGTTGCAAACCGAGCTAGGCACCGTGCTGAGCTTCGAGCGCTCCGGCGTGCGCTACCTGATGGCGGGCTCGGTGACGCCGAGCACGATCGAGGCGTTCGCACGGAGCCTGTGACGGTGGGCGACCAAGCGCCGGCGGAAGCCCAGCCGGTCAGGGCACGAGGTTTGGTCAAGCGCTACAAGGAGGTTCTCGCGGTCGACCACGTCGATCTGAACGTCCAAACCGGCGACGTGTACGGCTTTCTCGGACCCAACGGAGCCGGCAAGACAACCACGTTGCGCATGGCGCTCGGCTTGATCTCGCCAAGCGAGGGCGTCGTCGAGCTGTTCGGGCGAGATCCGATGCGCCACGGCGCGCGAGCGCTCGAGGGCGTGGCGGGCTTCGTGGAGGCGCCGCGCTTCTACCCTTATCTGAGCGCCCGCAAGAACCTCGAGCTGCTGGCGGCCCTCGACGGCGACGGGGCGCGGGAGCGAATCGACGAGGTGCTCGACGTCGTGGAGCTGGCGCCGCGCGCCAAGCACAAGGTGGGCGGCTACTCGCACGGCATGCGCCAGCGACTGGGGATCGCCGCGGCGCTGTTGCGCCGTCCGCGCCTGCTGATCCTCGACGAGCCCGCGACGGGGTTGGACCCGGCGGGCATGCGCGACATGCGGGCGCTGATCAGGCGGCTCGCCGGCGAAGGCATCACCGTGCTGCTCTCCAGCCACCAGCTGCCGGAGGTGCAGGAGCTGTGCGATCGCGTCGCGATAGTCGACAAAGGGCGCGTGGTTTACGAGGGAGCGCTCGACAGCCTGCGCCGCCAGGGCGGAACCGCCTATCGGCTGCGCACGACAGACGATCAGGCGGCGTTGCGCGTGGCGCGCGAGCAGGCGAGCATCCACCATGCGGCGATCGGCGAGCACGGCTTGAGCCTGCAGGCCGAGGAGCAGCACGTGGGCGCGCTGTCGCTCGCGCTCGGGCGCGAGGGCATCGCGATCCTCGCGCTCACCCCAGAGCTGGCAACGCTCGAGGACCTCTTCTTCCGGCTCACCGGCCAGCAGGAGACCGCCCCGGAGGCGGACGGACGGGCACTGGTGGGCGCACCGTGAGCAGCGTCGAAGCATCCACCGGCCTGCCCGCACGAGCGATCGCCCGCTCACGCCGCCCGTCGACGCTCACCGCCTATCGCTGGGAGCTGCGCAAGCTCCGCTCGCAGAAGCGCACCTACCTTGGCCTCGGCCTCGGCGTGCTGCTGCCGGTGATCTTCGTCGTGGTGCAGAACGTGCACACCCGTCATGGGCACGGCGACAGCATCTTCGCGGCTCAGATCACCCAGTCCGGGCTGGCGACGCCCGTGTTGATGCTGCTGTTCGAGTCGGTGTTCTTCCTCCCGCTCATCGCCTCGCTGGTGGCGGGGGACATCGTTGCGGCGGAGGACGGCAACGGGACTCTGAAGACGATCCTCACGCGCTCGGTGGATCGTGGGCAGGTGTTCGCCGCCAAGGTGCTCGCCGCGCTCAGCTACGCGGTGGTGGCGGTGTACCTCGCAAGCCTCGTCGCCACGGTCGGTGGTATCGCCTCGTGGGGGTTCAACTCGATCAAAACGTTCTCCGGCAGCACCGTGTCGGCGTCCGAAGGGCTGTTGCTCGTGATCGCCGCCAACGCCTGCTACCTGATCCCGCTCGCAGCCGTGGCGTGCATCGGTTTGCTGCTCTCGACCGCCACGCGCAACAGCATCGCCGGCGTGGGCGGTGCGATCGGCTTCGTGATTTTGCTCTACATCGTGTCGGGCATACCGGGATTGGAAGGGATCAAGCCGTATCTGCTCACCGAACAGTTCGAGAACTGGCACGGCCTGCTGCGCACGCCCACCGACTGGGCGCCGATCGTGCACTCGCTGTGGGTGTGTGCGCTCTATGCGGTGCCCGCGCTGATCGGCGGCTACCTGGTGTTCCTGCGCCGCGACGTCGCCGGCGGCTAACCGACGCTCGCGGGCAACTCGACCTCTTCCAGCTCGACGTCGCCCATCAGGCGGCGCGCCTCGCGCGGTTCGATCAGGGCGGCGCCCAGGCGTCCCGTGGACTCGGCGCCGCACGCAACGCCGAAGCGCAGGCAGTGCTCCACCGAGCGGCCCTCATAGCGGGCGGCGACGTACCCGGCCAGGAACGCGTCGCCCGACCCGCGGCGGGCGATCGGCTCGCGCTCTTGGATGCGCGCCCGCCAGAGCGAGGGCTTGCCGTCGGAGAGGACGTTCGCCACACACCCGTCGGGCATGGTCATGATCGCCTCGCGCGGACCGAGATCGGCTATCTCGCGAACGGCGAGCAACCGTTCCTCCTCGCCGTCCTGCATCGAGAACTCGTGCCCGACGAGCTCCTCCGCCTCGAGCACGTTCGGCGACACCACGTCGGGCTCGGCGCGCACTGCGTGGCGCAGCGGCTCCCCGTCGGTGTCGATCACCGTGGTGACGTCCAGGCGCTGGAGCTCGCGGATCAGCAGCGCGTACAGGTCGGGGTCGACCCCGCGCGGCAGCGACCCGGCGAGCACGACGATCGCCGCCCCGCGCGCCAGGTAGAGCAGCTTGTCGCGGAACAGCTCCACCTCCTGCTCGGACACCGACGGTCCGCGTTCGTTGATCTCCGTCTGCTCGCCGTTGGTTGGGTCGAGCACGGCGGTGTTCGTACGCGACTCCTCCCTGATGCGCACGAAGTCGTTGAGGATCGCCTCCTCGGTGAGCTGCTCGACGATGTGCGTTCCGGTTGCGCCCCCGGCGAGCCCGGTGGCGATCACCGGCTGTCCGAGCGCCTTCAGAGCACGCGCGATGTTGACGCCCTTGCCGCCCGCCATCGTGCGCTGCTCGACGGTACGGTGCCGGCGCCCAAGACGGAAGTTGGGGACCGACAAGGACTTGTCGATCGCCGCGTTGAGCGTGACCGTGATGATCATTTGCATCCACCTGCCGGCATGGGCAGACGCCTCACGTCGCCCTGCGCCCTCCAGAGGCTACCGGACGGGGCCGGATGCAGAGCAGGCAATTCCGACCTCTCCCTCCGGCGACGGCGCTCAGGTCAGCCTTCGGACAGCCTCCAAGCCTGCTCGCGCAGGCGCTCCGCCTCGGCCCGCGCAGCGCTGGCAGGCTCGCCGCCGGCCTGCCGGTGGGCGTCGGCGATCGACCGCGAGGCGGCGATCAGGCCACCAGCCCGCCCTGGCACGAACGCCGGCGCGAGATCCTGCACGCGCCCCCCCTGGGCGCCCACGCCGGGGAGCAGGAACACGGCGCTCGGCATCAGCTCGCGCGCTCGCGCGAGGTGAGCCGGCACGGTGGCGCCAACCACTGCGCCGACATCCGAGAGGCCACTGTCGCCGACGCCATTGCAGCCGAGCCGCTGCACGAGCGCGGCTATCCGCTCCCACACGGGCTCGCCGCCGCGCAGCGGCAGGTCCTCGATGTCGGCTGCCCCTGGATTGGATGTGCGCACGAGCGCGAGCACGCCCGCGCCCGACCGGCGGGCCACCTCGACGAACGGGGCAACCGCGTCGGCGCCCATCAGCGGGTTGACGGTGAGCAGGTCGGCGCCCAGCCCTGCGATCGGGCCGTGCGGGGTGCTCACCTCTCCGAGCAGGCCCTCTGCGTAAGCGCGCGCGCTCACGTCGATGTCCCCACGCTTGCCATCCGCCACGACGAGCAGTCCCGCCGCCCGCGCGTACGCGACAACCGCCTCGAGCGCGATCCAGCCAAACGAGCCGAGCGCCTCGAAGCGGGCGAGCTGCGGCTTGACCGCCACGCACGCCTGCCCTGCGGCGTCGATGAGCGCCTGGCAATGGACGGTCACCGCCTCGGCAACCAACTGCGCCGGATCGCCGGGTTGCGATGCGCCGGGCGACGCGTCGGGGTAGCAGCCCGGCCACAGCGCCATCGGGTCGGGGTCGAGCCCGAGCACGATCTGCGACTCGCGCTGCGCCACGCGCTTGCTGAGCCTGTCGCCAAGCAGGGTCACGGTGCGGAACAATACGCGCGCCATGACTCTCTCCCGCGCCGCCTGGATCGCCACGGTGATGATCTCGCTGCTGAGCGCGCTGCTGCTGCTGCTCTCGGGTTATGAGGGCTACGCGGCGCTGAGCGTCGATGTCGGCGCCTCAGCCGCGGTCAACCTGCTCTGAGCCACTCCAAGAGAGCCCGCGCGGCGCGGCCACGGTGGCTGATCTCGTCCTTGCGCTCGTCGGAGAGCTGCGCCATCGTGAGCTCGCCCGCCTCGTGGGGGTGTTCGTCGTCGGGGATGAACGCCGGGTCATACCCGAAGCCGCGCTCCCCGCGCGGCTCGGCGGCCAGTCGCCCGGTGCAGCGGCCTTCGAACACGCGCTCCTCGCCGGTGGAGGGGTCGACGTAGGCGAGCGCGCACACATACGCGAGCGGGCTGCCCGCCGGGGCTTCCGCCAGCAGCTTGCTCAGGTTCTGCTCGTCTGAGGCGTTCTCGCCGGCGTAGCGCGCCGAGCGCACCCCTGGAGCCCCGCCGAGCGCCGCCGCTTCGATGCCCGAGTCGTCGGCGATGCTCGCCCTGCCGGTGGCGGCGGCAGCCGCGCGCGCCTTGGGCAGCGCGTTGGCTTGGAAGGTCTCGCCATCCTCGGGCGGCAGCTCGACGCCGGCGGGCAGCGGGTCGATCTGGACGCCCCCGAGCAGGCGCGCGAACTCGCGACACTTGTGCTCGTTGCGCGTCGCCAGGAGCAGGCGCATGACTAGGAGGCTTCGGCGATGACGCGATCCTGCGCCGCGCGCAACCGCTCGATGCCCCCCGCGGCGAGCGCGAGCAGCTGGTCGAGGTGGGCACGTGAGAGCGGCGTGCGCTCGGCGGTTGCCTGCACCTCCACGAGCCCGCCGTCGCCGGTCATCACGACGTTGGCGTCCACCTCGGCAACCGAGTCCTCGGAGTAGTCGAGGTCGAGCAGCGCCGTCTCGCCCACCACCCCGCACGACACCGCCGCGAGGGAGCCGGTGAGCGGAGAGCGCTCGAGCTTCTGTTCGCCCACCAGGCGCCTGCACGCGAGCGCGAGCGCCACATATGCGCCGGTTATCGACGCACAGCGCGTGCCTCCGTCGGCTTCCAGCACGTCGCAGTCGAGGTAGATCGTGCGTTCGCCGAGCGCCTGGAAGTCGATCACCGCCCGCAGCGAGCGGCCGATCAGGCGCTGGATCTCCACCGTCCGCCCGTCCGGGCGCCCGCGCGAGACGTCGCGCTGCTTGCGCTCGCCGGTGGACGCCGGCAGCATCCCGTACTCGGCGGTCACCCAGCCCGTGCCGCGTCCGGCCATCCAGCGCGGAACGCTCTCGGTGGCGGAGGCGGTGCAGATGACGCGCGTCTCGCCCATCGACATCAGCGCCGAGCCGGTGGCGGAGCGCACGAAGCCCGGCAGGATGTCCACGCGGCGCAGCTCGTCCGGGGCGCGGCCGCCGGCTCGCGCGCGCGGCTCGCCGCTCGCCGCTCCCGCCTGAGCGCCGGTGAGGGCTTGCTCGCTCACGCAAACGCTCCCACGTCCACCAGCTCCACCTGCTCGACCTCGCCGAGCGGCATCTGCAGGAAGCGGGTGCCAAGCTCGCGGAACGCCTCGGGATCGCCCGTGCACAGGAAGCGGTAGTCCCCCTCCTCGTCCTTGCGCGGATTGCTCAAGCCGCGCGTGGACAGCGCGTGCTCCACCTGGCGCGCGAGCGCCGCGCCCGAGCTGACGAGCGTCACCGACGGGCCGAGCATGCGCTGGAGCATCGGCTTGATCAAGGGGTAGTGGGTGCAGCCGAGGATCACCGTGTCGACGCCCGCCTCGCGCAGCGGACGGCAGACCTCGCGCACGCTCTGCACCGCTCGCTCGTCGAACTGCTCGCCCGCCTGGATGATCGACGCCAGCGTCGGGCAGGCGACCGCGTGGAGCGTCACATGGGCGTCCACCGACGTGATCGCCCGCTCGTAGCTGCCGCTCGCGACCGTCGTCGGCGTGGCGAGCAGGCCGATGCGCCCGGTGCGCGTGGTGGCCACCGCCTGCAGCGCCTCGGGGCGCACCACCCCGAGCACGTCGACGCCGAGCGTGGTCTCCATCATGCGCCGCTCGAGGATCGGCAGCGCGGCGGCGGTAGCCGAGTTGCAGGCGATCACGAGCAGCTTGCAGCGGCGCCGCAGGAGCTCCTCGGCGATCTGCGAGCTGAAGCGGGCAAGCTCCTCGGGCGAGCGCTCGCCATAGGGAAAGCGTGCGGTGTCGCCCATGTAGACGAAGTCCTCCTGCGGCAGCTGGACGAGCAGCTCGTGCAGCACGGTGAGGCCGCCCACGCCCGAGTCGAACACCCCTATCGGGCGCTTGGACGGGTCAAGGCGCACGGCGTCTTGCGCGGAGGCGGGCATGCAGGCAATCATCCCAAACGCTACGGTCGGGCCGTGCGGGTGCTCGTGGTGTCCGACATGCTGCCCGACGCCGCCCACCCGGAGCGGGGACGCTTCGTGCGCGATCAGGTGCAGGCGCTGCGCCGGTTGGCGTCGGATGGCGCGCTCGCGGGCGAGCGCCCGGAGTCGCCGTCACCGGGGCGGTTCGAGGTGGAGCTGTTCGAGTTCGCTCCCGGCGCCCGCGCGCTGCTGAGCGCTGCGCGCGAGCTGCGCCGCCGCTACGCCCGCCAGCGCTTGGATGTGGTGCACGCCCACTTCGGCCTGTCCGCCTACCCGGCGCTTGCGGTGAACGCTCGCGTGCGGGGGCTGACGCTGCACGGCACAGACCTTGCCCACCCGCGCACCCGTCTGCTCACCCGCGCGGTGCTGCCGAAGATCGACCTGCTCGGGGTGGCGTCTGAGCAACTGCTGGACTCGCTGCCCACGCGCAGGGCGCGCGCCCGTGCCCAGGTGCTGCCTTGCGGGGTGGATATGCAACGTTTCAAACCGCTGCCCCGCGCACGCGCGCGCGCGCGCGCGCGTGCCGCCCGCGAATCGGACACCACACACCCCGACCTCCGCTTCCCCGCCGACCCCGCCCGCCCCGAGAAGCGCTACGACCGCGCGCGCGCCCTCGCCGACGCCCTCGGCGTGCAGCTGCTGACACTCGGCGGCGTTCCTCCCGAGGAGGTGCCGCTGTACGTCAACGCCGCCAACGCGGTTGTGGTGCCCTCGGAGCGCGAGGGCTTCGGCTTGGCGGTGCTCGAGGCGCTGGCGTGCGACGTGCCGGTGCTCGCCACCCCGGTGGGCATCCATGCCCAGGCACTCGACGGTTTGGCGGGGTGCCTGTGCGCGCCGTTTGACATCGAGCGCTGGAAGCGGGCGGCGGCGCCTCACATGAGCGAGCAGGAGTCGCGCGTGCAGGGACGTGCGCGCGCCGAGCGGTTCTCCTCCGAGCGCGCCGCACGGGCGCTCGCCCAAGCATGGGAAACCCTCTTGTGTGCAGGCGGATAGCATGGAGGGGGTGACGGGGTCGGACGGCGACGCGCCGGAGCAGCAAACCGAGCAGACGACGCCTGGATTCGGCGAGCGGGGCCGCATGCGCCGCCGCGCGCGCTTCCTGCGCAAGGCGCGCGAGCTGGCCTATCGCGACCTCGGCGGGCTGGTGTTCGACCTGCACCGCTTCGCCCAGCGCAACGACGAGGTGCTCTCTGCCAAGCTCGCCACGCTCACCCAGATGGACGCCGAGCTGCGCGGCCTGGAAAAGGCGCTTGCCCAGCGCCAGAGCGTGACCGTGCTGCGCGAGGTGGGCATCGCCGCCTGCCCGCGCTGCGCAGCCATCCACGGGCGCGACGACCGCTTCTGCCCCGGCTGCGGCCTGCCCTTCGACGCCAACGCCGAGCGTCCGCTCGCCACAGCCCCCGCCGCGCCCCTTGCGACGCCTCCCGCGAGCCCGCCTGCCACGGCCCATCCTCCCGAGCCACCCACCAGGACACCCACCGAGACCCCGGCTCCGACGCCGTCGGCGCCGACCGCGCCCCCGGTCAAGCCCACCGCCCAGCCTGTGGCTGCTCCTGCGGCGACATCGCCGCCCAAGGAGGACGAGCCGACGCAGATCCTGCGCCCGCCTGTGACGGGCGCACAGGGGTGAGCGCCTTCCCCGGGGCGGCGGGCGCACCGACGGCGGCCCCGCCGCCGGACGTGACTCCGGCAGCCGCTTCGACGCCGCGGGAGGCGTGTCCGCTCTGTGGGACGCCGCTGCAAGCCGACCAGGACTGGTGCTTGCGCTGCGGCGCCGCAGCCCGCACCCGGCTGGCGGCCCCGCCGAAATGGAAGGGGTTGGTGGTGACGCTCGTGGCGGTCGCGGCGATCTCGCTCGCGGTGCTTGCAGTTGCGTTGGTGAAGCTCGTCGGATGATCGACGTGGTGGTGGTGGGGGCCGGTGCGGCTGGCCTCTACACGGCGCTGTGCGCGGCGCGCGAGGGCGGGCGGGTTGTGCTGCTATCCGCCGGGCCGCTTGCCCAGACCGCCAGCTATTGGGCTCAGGGCGGCCTGGCGGCGGTGCTCGCGACGGACGACAGCTTCGAGCTGCATCTGGCGGACACCGAGCGTGCGGGACGCGGCGCGGTGCGCCGCTCCGCAGCGCAGGCGCTCGTGCACGAGGCGCCTGACTGCGTGCGTGACCTGGAGCGACTCGGATTTCACTTCGACGCCGACCGCCACGGCCGCCTTGCGCTCGGCTTGGAGGGCGGGCATTCGGTCAGGCGGATCGTGCACGCCGGGGGCAGCGCAACCGGAAGACGCCTGTCGCGCGAGCTCTCGGCGCTGGCGGTCGAGCACGAGCGGATAGAGGTGGTGGAGGAGGCACGCGTGCGCGCCCTCTGGCAGCAGGACGGACGCTGTGCGGGCGTCGTGTGCGAAGACGGTCGTCGCCTGGCGGCGCGCGCGGTGGTGCTCTCGACCGGGGGCACCGCCGCACTGTGGTCGCGCACCACCAATCCCCCCGGATCGGTCGGCCAGGGGATGCTGCTCGCCCACGCCGCCGGCGCCGAGCTGGCGGATCTCGAGCTGATGCAGTTCCACCCCACAGCCGTTATCGGGGTGCGCGGTCGCGAAGGCTTCTTGATCACCGAGGCGATCCGCGGAGAGGGGGCGACGCTGCACGACTCAAACGGCGAGCGTTTCGTCGACGAGCTGGCTCCGCGCGATGAGGTGTCGCGCGCGATCCAGGCACGCCTGCGCGCCACGGGCGAGCACTCGGTGGGACTCGACATGCGCTCGATCGACCCGGCGCTCTTCCCGAACGTCGTGAATGCGCTGCGCGAGACAGGGCTCGATCCCACCAAGGAGCTGGTTCCGGTGGCGCCGGCGGCGCACTACACGATGGGTGGGATCGTCACCGACGTGCACGCCCGCTCGAGCGTGCCCGGCTTGTACGCGGTGGGAGAGACGGCGTGCACGGGGTTGCACGGCGCCAACCGGCTTGCCTCCAACTCGCTGAGCGAGTGCTGCGTGTTCGGTCGCCGAGCAGCGCTCGCCGCACTTCAAGAGCCGCCTCCCTCCTCCCAGGAACCGTCACCCTCGGCGGGAGGGCCGCCACCGCGCTCACCCGGGGAGCAGGCGCCGGGCGAGAGCGAAGCGCTGCCTGCGCCGAGCCCCCGCACACGCACGTCGTTGTGGGAGCACGCCGGCGTGGAACGCTCCGCGGAGGGCTTGAGCGCCCTGCTGGAGGACGCTCATCCGCTCGTGCGCATGATCGGGCGCAGCGCGCTCGATCGACGGGAGAGCCGGGGCGCTCACATGCGCTTGGACTATCCCCAACCGGACCCTCGCTTCGACCGACGCCATGTCGTCATCTCGCCGGCTGAGCATCGCCCTCCCGAGGCATGTGGCGCGGGGACCGTCGGCGGCGAGACGCTGCGTTGGGAGATATGGGATTAAGGGCTTTTCCGAAGCGCGTACACGGTTTTCCGCAGGAATTGAGACAAATCTAATCCGCGCTTAACCTTTTGCTTCTCCAGCGCTTAGGAACAGCCCCGATACTGAGCGCCGGGTCATGTACCAGTTCAGTCGGGCCATCTACAGAGAACTGGCTCCGTATCTGCCGGAGCCGGCACAGCGCACGCCTCGGGGGAGCAGCCACGAGCACGTCCTGCATGCGTGCGAGGCCGCGATGGAGCGGCTGGCGACCGACCGCCACTACTTCGCCAAGCCGGCGCGCAAGCTGTTCGCGGACATCAGGGCTTACTTCCCGATGACCCAGCAGGCGCGCGTGTTGCGCACGGTGAACCGCTACATGACGCTCGCCCAGCGCTTCCTCGCCAAGAACCCGGTCGAGGGTCACGCCCTCGTGACCGACAAGCCGCCCAGCTGCCGCGCGATGACGCGCAAGGGCGCCGAGTGCCAGCGCGTGCCGCTGCCGCACAACGGCTACTGCCCCTCGCACCAGCATCTCGCCGACACCGAGCACAGCGAACAGCTCGCCGCCGCCTGAGCGCTCGCGTAGGCTCCAGAAGTGCTCTTGGGCGTCGACGTAGGCGGAACGTTCACCGACGCGGTGCTCGTGGACGCCGACGGACACGCGTTCACGGCGAAGGTGCCGAGCACCCCTGGGGAGCAGCAGGTGGGCGTCATGAGGGCTGTTCGCGAGGCGCTCGCGCGAGCGGGCGCACAGCCGAGCGCGGTGCGACGCTTTGCGCACGGGATGACGGTTGCCACCAACGCGCTGCTCGAGGGCAGAGGCGCGCGCACGGCGCTCGTGGCCACGGACGGGTTCACCGACGTCGTGGAGCTGGCACGCCAGGCCCGCCCGAGCCTCTATCGGTTGTGCGAGCGGGGGCCGGAACCGCTGGTTCCGCCGGAGCTTCGCTTTGGAGCACCGGAGCGCATGTCGCCCGACGGGCCGCTGCGCGAGCTCGACGAGCAGGCGACCGAGCGCATGCTCGCGCGGCTGGCGGACGCCGACCCGGAGGCGGTGGCGGTGGTGCTGCTGCACTCCTACGCCCACCCGGAGCACGAGCAGCGGCTTGGCAGGCTGATCGAAGAGCGCCTGCCGGCGGCGCACCTCTCGCTCTCACACGACCTGGTGGGCACGTTCAGGGAGTACGAGCGCGCCGCCACAACCGAGATCGACGCCGCCCTCTCCCCCCTGCTCGCCGACTACCTGCGCCGTCTCGGCTCGGAGACGGCGCGCGAAGGCGTCCCCGAGCCCCAGGTGATGCAGTCCTCAGGCGGGCTCACGGACGCCGCGCGTGCGGCGAGCCACGCGGCGCTCACGGTCCTCTCAGGCCCTGCCGGCGGCGTCGGCGGGGCGCTGCTGCTGAGCGCCGCCGCGCAGGCGCCGGACGTGCTCTGCTTCGACATGGGGGGCACCTCCTGCGACGTGTGCGTGATCGACGGCGGACGGGTGGCTGAGACGGCGCAGCGCATCGTCGCCGGCAGGGCGATGGCGCTCGGCGCGCTGGACATCCACACCGTGGGCGCGGGGGGCGGGTCGATCGCGTGGGCGGACGCCGGAGGGGCGCTGCGGGTGGGGCCGCGGTCGGCTGGAGCCGAGCCGGGTCCGGCTTGCTACGGCAGGGGCGCAGAGCAGCCGACTGTCACTGACGCCAACCTGCTGCTGGGCAGGCTGATCGCCGAGATGCCGCTCGCCGGCGGTGTGGCGCTCGACCGGAGGGCGTCCGAGCGCGCGGTGGGGGCGCTGGCGCGAGAGCTCGGGTTGGAGGCGATCGAATGCGCCGAAGGGATCGTGCGGGTGGCCGAGACCGAGATGCTGCGCGCGCTGCGCGTGATGACCGTCGAGCGAGGGATCGACCCGCGCCGCTTCGCGTTGATGCCGTTCGGCGGCGCCGGGCCGCTGCACGCCTGCTCGATGGCGCGGGAGCTCGGAATCGAGCGGGTGCTGTGCCCGCGTGCCTCCGGCGTCCTGTCGGCGCTCGGGTTGGCGGGCGCCGCACCGCGGCGCGACGCGGCGGCGACCGTGATGCTCTGCGGCGAGAGCTTCGCCGCAGAGCGCATGCGCACCGAGGCGGAGCGCCTGCTCGACCGGGCGACGGCTCAGCTGGGCGGAGCGCTGTGCCGCGCGCGCATCGGCTGGGAGCTTCGCTATCGCGGCCAGTCGTTCGAGCTGGGGGTGGAGCAGGAGGTCGAGGTTTCGCCGGGCGAAAACAGCGCCTCCACCCATAACCGCAAACCGGATGGCGTGCGCATCGACGTCGACCCGCAGCGTCTGCGCGAGCGGTTCGCGCAGGCCCACGAGGAGCGCTACGGGTACCGCGACGAGCAGGCAGAGATGGAGCTCGTGAACATTCGCGTGTCGGTGTTCGGCGAGGCGCCGGCGCTGACGCTCGCCGGCGAGGCGCACGCACCCCGGACCGGCGAGAGCACCGAGACCATCTTCGACGGCGCCCGCCTGACAGCCCGCCTTTGGCGAGGCGAGCTGCCCCCGGGGATGGAGATCGAGGCGCCGGCGGTGTGCGCGATGCCCGAGGCCACGCTGTTCGTGCCGCCCGGGTGGGCGGGGCGCGTCGACCCACACGGGACGATCGTGCTGGAGCGGCGGGCATGAGCGCGCTCGACCCGGTCGAGCTGCAGGTGATCTCGGGGGCTCTGCGCGCGGCGTGCGAGGAGATGGGCGCCACGCTCGTGCGCTCGGCTCATTCGCCGAACATCAAGGAGCGCCGCGACGCCTCGACGGCGCTGTTCGACGCGGACGGGCAGATGACGATGCAGGCCGAGCACATCCCCGTGCACCTCGGCTCGATGCCGGCGGCTGTGGCGGCGGTGCTCGACCGCGAGCACACACCCGATGTGTCGTGGGTGCTCAACGACCCGTTCGCCGGCGGCACGCATCTGCCGGACGTCACGGTCATCACCCCCGTGTTCGCTCCGGCAGGCGGCACGCCGAGCAACCCTCCGGACGATCCGCATCGCAGGGAGCCCGGCAGCCGGCTGATCGGCTTCGCAGCCAGTCGCGCGCACCACGCGGACGTCGGCGGGCGCATCCCCGGGTCGATGCCCGCCGACAGCCGCACCCTCGACGAAGAGGGCGTGGTGATCTCCCCGCAACCGCTCGACGGCGAGGCGATCGAGAGGATCGTCGGCCAGATGCGCCAGCCGCGCGAGCGCGAAGCGGACCTGCGCGCTCAGTTGGCAGCCAACCGCATCGGCGCCGTGCGCCTTGGCGAGCTGGCGCACAGAGTGGGTGTGGAGCGGCTGCGCCAAGCCACCGACGCGGTGCTCGACTACGCCGAGCGGCGCACCCGCGCGTGCATCGCCGCCCTGCCGGACGGCGTGCGCGAGGCGCAGGACGTGCTGGAGACGCCCGACGGAGACCTCGTTCTGCGCCTGCTGGCAACCGTGGAGGGCGAGCGGCTGACGCTCGACTTCAGCGGGTCGGCGGATCAGCACGCCGGCAACCTCAACTGCCCGCTGTCGGTGACGCGCTCGGCGTGCTGGTTTGCCGTGCGCGTGCTCACCGACCCAGACATCCCGCCGTCGGCGGGCGCCTACCGCCCGGTGCAGGTGATCGCACCGTCCGGCTGCCTGCTCAACGCCCACCCCGGCGCCGCCGTCGTGGCGGGCAACGTGGAGACCTCCTCGCGTGTCGCCGACCTCGTGCTGGGCGCCTTCGGACGGGCGCTCGGCCAGGGCACGATGAACAACCTGACGCTCGGCAACGAGCGCTTCACCTACTACGAGACGCTCGGCGGCGGCCAGGGCGCCTGCCCGGACGCGGACGGGCCGAGCGCGGTGCACGTGGCGATGAGCAACACGCTCAACACGCCGGTCGAGGCGTTGGAGCGCGAGCTCCCGCTGCGCGTCGCCGAGTACGCGGTCAGGCGCGGGTCGGGCGGTGCGGGCAGACATCGCGGCGGCGATGGCGTGATCCGTGAGATCGAGGCGCTGCAGGACATGACGTTCTCGCTGATCGCCGAGCGGCGCGCGCACGCCCCGCGCGGCGCCGACGGCGGGCGGGCCGGGGCGTGCGGTTGCGATCGCCTGATCGCGCCGGACGGCAGCACGAGCGCGTTGCCCGCCAAGGGCACGGGTACGCTTCGCGCCGGTGAGCGGCTCCGCATCGAAACCCCCGGAGGAGGCGGCCATGGGCGAGCGTGAGCGGATCGGCTTCCTCGGCCTGGGGATCATGGGCTCGCGCATGGCGGCGAACGTCGCCCGGGCTGGCTTTCCGCTGACCGTGTGGACGCACACCCCCGGAAAGGCGCAAGCGTGGGTGAAGGAGCACGCCACAGCGGAGCCCCACCCACAGGGAGTTGGGGCATCCCGGCAGCGGCCAGCGCCGATCGCTGCGGCGAGCACGCCGGCGGAGGTGGCGAGCGCGAGCGACATGGTGGTGAGCATGGTGGTGGATGGAGCGCAGGTGGAGTCCGTCTTGCTCGGCGAGAACGGCGTCGCGCAGGGCGCACGCGACGGGTTGCTGTGCGTGGACATGACCACGATCGCCCCCGCCGAAACCCGACGGATCGCCGCCGGGCTGGAGCAGCGCGGCGTGCAGATGATCGACGCACCCGTAACCGGCGGCCCGCCGCGCGCGCAAGCCGCGACGCTGACGATCATGGTGGGCGGCGAGACACACGCGGTGCAGCGCGCCCGCCCGCTGCTGGAGGCGATGGGCAACCTCGTCGTCCACGTCGGCGAGCTCGGCCAGGGCGAGATGGCGAAGCTGATCAACAACGCGCTCGGAGCCGCCAACGCAGCGGCTGTGGCGGAGGCGCTCGTGTTGGCGAGCGCGACGGGCGTCGATCTCGACGCGCTCGTCCAGGTGACCCAAACCGGCGCGGGCGCATCGGCCCAGATGGGGATGAAGTCGCAGGCGATGCGCGAGCACGACTTCACCGCGCTGTTCAGGACCGAGCACCTGCTCAAGGACGTCCGCCTTTGCATCGAGGAAGCGCAAGCCGCCGGCGTGCCGTTCCCGGCTGCGGCGCACGCCCGCCAGCTGCTCACGGCGGCCATGGCGCGCGGTCACGGACAGGCCGACTATGCGTCGATCGTCGAAGCCGCCGAGGGGCTCGCCGGCAGACGCATTTGAGCAAAAGCGCAACCATCCGCCTCCCAAAAAGCTATCATTTGCAGGGGATTTGGTTTTTTACGTATATTTCGTATGCTTAACGCCTTGCATGATCCCGTGCCTTTCGGGGAGGGAGCACGGCACGGCGGATCCTCTGCGTCCATAGAAGAACCCTTTATCAGCCAGGTTTTCCAATGCCAATTGCTCTCAAGGAATGGGCGGTCACCGTCCGTGCGCTCGCTGAAGGCGAGCAACTGATCACCCTGCGCAAGGGCGGGATTCGCGAGCCCGAAAAGCAGTTCAAACTCGAGCACGACCGCTTCTTCCTCTACCCCACGTTCGACCACCAGCACAACGACCTCGTTCGCGAGTCCCACCGGCCCGAGCTGCGCAGGGCGCTCGAGGAAGGCGTGTGGAACGACGGCGAGCCGCCCGTGTCGGCGTTCAGCATCGAAGGCGCGATCCAGCAGCCCGAGCGCGTGCGCATCCGGGCTTGGGCGGAGGTTGCCGGTCACTTCACGGTGACCGACCGCCGCTGCGTGGATGCGCTGTCGCCGTTCTACGTTTGGACCACCGACTACGCCGAGAAGCGCCTGCAGTGGAAGCGGCGTCACCCGTTGCACGTGCTGCTGCTGCGCACGTATCGCATCCCGCGTCCGGTGACGGTGAAGGTGCGCGACGAGTACGGCGCCTGCCGCTCGTGGATCGAGATTCAGCGCGAACTGCCGTTCGAGGGCACGCCCGTGCTTTCGGACTCGGAGTTCGAGCGCGCAAGCGAAGAGATCGAGGCGATCACCAGCGACGCGCGCGTCCCGGTGCTCGCCTAGCGCTCCAGCCCGATTTCCCAGCCTCCTTCGGGTTGACCGCGCCCCATGCGGCGCGGTCCCGACCGGCGCATGCGCCGGTCGGCCAGGCGGCGCATGCGCCGCCTGGGACATCGAGGGGCTCAAGCGTTGTCGAGCAACTCCCGAGCCCGCCCGGAGTCCCGCTCTGGGACGAGCACGTCGCGCGGACCTGCCGCCAGGAAGTCGGGCACGTCGAAACCGCGGTTGCGTTGCGTGATGCTGTGGATGCCGTTCTCGCGCAGCATGCCCTCGATCATTTCCGCCTCGGGCAGATTGCGTGCGTAAGCCACCTTCACCAGCCGCAGCGACTCGGCCTTCGGGTGGGCGACTGCGGGGCGGGTGCTAGCCGACGACCGGGGCCGGCGCCAGGGCCACCTCACGGACGCTGCCCTCCTCGATCAGATACGAGCGGATCTCCGGGGAGGCGGGATCGGCCAGACCCACGATCACCCACTCGACGCCAGGCCAGTTGGCGGCGAAGTTGATGTCGGTTTGCGACGGATACGGGGCGGTGCGTGTGTGCGAGTGGTAGATGGCGCCCATCTCCCAGCCCGCCCCCTCGATCTCGTCGAGCAGCCTCTGGACCTCCACGCCGTCGATCTCGAAACGCAGCGGGCTGGCGGCCAGGTTCGTGGCGGGGTGAACCGCGACTGCCCGTGCGGGCGAAGCCTCCTTGGCGGGCTGCACGGCGAGCACGCCACAGCACTCGTTCGGCGCCTCGGCACGGGCGTGAGCGAGGATCTGCTCGAGCAGCTCGGGGGCGATGTCCATATGCGCTTACGCCGCCCACGCGCGCGCGCGTAGGCGCCGTTTGCGTGAACGTCCGCACCCCTCTGGGCGGACGCCGGCGGCGATCACCACCACACCGTGGAGTCGAGATTCTCGATCTCGTCGACCGGCAGGGTGTACAAGCCGCTCGACAGGTACTTCCAGCCGTCGTCGGCGACGACGAACACGACGTTGCCCTCGTCGAGCTCGCCGGCGATGCGCACCGCGACGCGTGCGATCGCGCCGCTGGACACACCGGCGAAGATGCCCTCCTCGTCGAGCAGCTTGCGCGTCCAGAGGATCGCGTCGCGGTTGGTGACGAAGATCTTGCGGTCGAGCAGCGTGATGTCGATGATCGGCGGGATGAACCCGTCGTCGAGCGAGCGCAAGCCCTGCACCGGCTCCCCCTGCATCGGCTCGGCGGCGACGATCTTCACGGCGTCGCCGAACGTCTCCTTCAGCCGGCGTCCGTTGCCCATCAGCGTCCCGCCGGTGCCGAGGCCTGCGACGAACGCCGACACCTCGTCGAGCTCCTCGAGGATCTCCAGCGCCGTGCCGTTGTAGTGGGCGTTCGGGTTGGCGACGTTCCCGTACTGGTAGGGCATGTAATAGGAGGAGTCGGACTCAGCCAGCTCCAGCGCCTTCTCCACCGCGCCGTTGGACCCCTTGGAGCCCTCCGAGTAGACGATCTGCGCGCCGTACATCTCGAGCAGCTGGGTGCGCTCGGGCGTGACGTTCTCGGGCATCACCACCTTCAGCGGGTAGCCCTTGCGCGAGCAGATCATCGCGAGCGAGATGCCCGTGTTGCCCGACGTGGGCTCGAGGATGGTCTGCCCGGGCAGGAGCGCGCCCTTCTCCTCGGCGTCCTCGATCAGCGCGCGCGCCACGCGGTCCTTCACCGATCCGGTGGGGTTGCGCGACTCGAGCTTTGCCCAGATGCGCACGCCCGGCTTTGGCGACAGGCGCGGCAGCTCCACGAGCGGGGTGTTCCCGATCGATTGGATGACGTCGCCGTAGCGACCCCCGCAGGGCTTGTTCTGCACCCGGTCCACCGCCATTACTTCACGGAATATAGCGCTGAGTCGCCTTCCCGCCGAACGGGTGGCGGAGAGCTGGCCGGACAACCAATATGCTGGTGACGCATGGCTGCGGGCTACGACTTCGACTGGCTGGTGATCGGCTCGGGCTTCGGGGGAAGCGTCTCCGCGCTGCGCCTGTCAGAGAAGGGCTACTCGGTGGGCGTGCTGGAGTGCGGCAGGCGCTTCGCCGATCACGAGTTCCCCAAGTCCACGGGCGACCTCCGCCGCTACTTCTGGCGTCCGAAGCTCGGTTTGAAGGGCATATTCCGCCTGACCACCTTCAAGGACGTCACCGTGGTGTCCGGGTGCGGCGTGGGCGGCGGCAGCCTTGGGTACGCGAACACGCTGTACATCCCGCCCAAGCAGTTCTTCGAGGACCGCCAGTGGGCGGACATTCAGGACTGGGAGCAGGCGCTCGCCCCGCATTACACCGAAGCCCAGCGCATGCTCGGCGTGACGATGAACGCGCACGACGACCCCGCCGACCAGCTCCTGCGCGAGCTCGGCGAGGAGCTGGGTGTCTCCGACACCTACAAAAAGACACCCGTCGGCATCTTCTTCGGCGAGCCCGGCCAAACCGTGCGCGATCCCTTCTTCGGCGGCGACGGCCCCGAGCGCACCGGGTGCACCTTGTGCGGACGCTGCATGGTGGGTTGCCCGCACGGCGCGAAGAACACGCTCGTCAAGAACTACCTCTACCTCGCGGAGAAGCGCGGCGCGAAGGTGAGCGCCGAGCGCACCGTGCTCGACATCCGCCCGCTCGGTGGCGGAGACGGGTCGGACGGCTATGAGGTGGAAAGCGTGCGCTCGGGCGCGTGGGTGCGACGCGAACGCCAGGTCGTCCGCACGCGTGGCGTCGTCGTGTCCGCCGGCCCGCTCGGCACCAACCTGCTCCTGCAACGCTGCCGCGCCGCCGGCTCGCTGCCGCGCCTGTCCCGCCGCCTGGGAGAGCTCGTGCGCACGAACAGCGAGGCGATCCTCGCGGTCACCGTGCCATCGGACTACCCCGACGATCTCGTCAAGCGCGTGGCGATCTCCTCGTCGATCTACCCCGACCCATACACGCACATCGAGACGGTCACATACGGCAACGACGGCGACTCGATGCGCCGCCTCTACACGCTGCTCGTCGGCGACGGCACGCGCCTCACCCGCCCGCTGAAGCTGCTCGGCCAGATCGTCCGCCATCCGGTGCGCCTGTACAAGCTGCTCACCGCTCGCGAATGGTCGCGCCGCACGATCATCGTGCTCGTCATGCAAACGCTCGACAACGCGATGGCGCTGCGCCTGAAACGCGGTCCTTTGGGCACCAGCTGGTTGAGCACCGAACAGGACCCCGAGCGCCCCAACCCGACGTTCATCCCCGTAGCCAACAAGGCCGCCGAATGGCTTGCCAAGCGCACCGGCGGCATCGCTCAAACCTCGATGACCGAGGCGCTCTTCAACGTCCCCACCACCGCCCACATCCTGGGCGGCGCGGTGATCGGCGCCGACGCCGAGAACGGCGTCGTGGACGCCCACCAGCGCGTGTTCGGCTACGACAACCTGCTCGTGTGCGACGGCTCCGCGGTGCCCGCCAACGTGGGTGTCAACCCAAGCCTGACGATCACGGCGCTGGCAGAGCACGCGATGAGCCACATCCCGCCAGCCGGTCAGCCGGCGTCCGAAGGGGCGGAGGAGCCGGTCGCCGCTTAGCAGCCGCCCGCCATGGCGGGCAAGATCACCAGCGTGTCGCCGTCCCCCACCGGCGTGTCCAGACCTTCGAGCACGCGCACGTCCTCGTCGTTGAGATAGACGTTGACGTAGCGATTGAGCTCGCCCTCGGTCGAGAACAGCTGCGATGCGGTTGCCGGGTGGTTGGAGGCGAGGTCGCGCAACAGCTCACCGACGTTCGAGCCGGTGGCGGGCACTTCACGCTCGCCTCCCACAGAGGCGCGCAGGACTGGGGGGATCTTGATCGTGGCCATCGGTCGTGCAGGCTACCTGTAGACGGTCGTCCTCGTCGGTCTCGTGAAGCGGCGCTAGCCGGCAGCGGCGCAGAACGCCTCGTAGTCGGGGAACACACCCATCTCCTCGTCTGAGATCTCATCGGGGGGGCGCGAGCAGATCGGGCACTCCGGGTCGCGGTGCACGCGCACCTCGCCCAGCGTCGCCGCAAGCGCGTCGTAGAGGAGCAGGCGGCCGATCGCCGGCTCGCCGATGTCGAGGATCAGCTTCACCACCTCGGTCGCCTGGAGCAGCCCCATCGTGCCCGGGAGCACGCCGAGCACGCCGTTTGCGCCACAGGAGGGCGCCAGCTCGGCGGGCGGAGGCTCGCGGAACAGGCAGCGATAGCACGGGCCGTCATACGGCTTGAACACCGACAGCTGTCCGTCGAAGCCGAGGATCGACGCTGACACGACGGGGATCCGCAGGCGCACGGTGGCGTCGTTGAGCAGGTAGCGGGTCGGGAAGTTGTCGACGCCGTCGACGATCACATCCCAGCCGGAGATGATCTCCATGATGTTCTCGGCGTTCAACCGCACCGGGTACTTCACAACCTGCACGTCGGGGTTGAGCGCGTGGATCGACTCCTCCGCCGAATCCACCTTCGGGATGCCGATGCGTTGCGTGGAGTGGATCACCTGGCGCTGGAGGTTGCTCAGATCCACCTCGTCGTCGTCGACGATTCCGAGCGTGCCCACGCCGGCAGCCGCCAGGTAGAGGGCGGTCGGCGATCCCAAGCCGCCCGCGCCGAGCAGCAGCACGCGCGCGTCGAGCAGCTTCTGCTGGCCCTCCACACCGATCTCCGGGATGAGCAGGTGACGCGAGTAGCGATCGCGCTGCTCGCTGCTCAGCGTGCGCGGCACCTCCACCTCGTACCCGCGGTCCTTCCAGAGCGTGATGCCGCCGGTCATCGACTGCACGTGCTCGTAACCAAGGTCCTGCACGAGCGTGCGGGCGCCGTACGCCGAGCGATTGCCCGAAGCGCAATACAGGATGATGTGTGCGCTGCGGTCGGGCTGGATGCCCTCGATGCGCGTCTCCAGATAGCTGCGCGCCACGTGCTTTGCTCCCGGCAGCTTGCCTGACGCCAGCTCCTCGGTCTCACGCACGTCGACGATGGTCACACCCTCCTCGAGCAGCTCATGCACCTCGGAGGGATCCACCTCGTCGACTTCGCTCTTCACCTGGCGCAGCAGATCGGCGCTCGAGCGGCTCATCTGAAAACTCCTAAATGGCGGTCGGGATTCATGGGACTTCAGAAAGTATAGCCACGCCTCGCAAGGTTTCCCTACCCTCCCAGCGATGCCCCGCATCCTGCTCCCCTTCGCGCTCCTGCTCGCGCTCGCGCTGTCGGCGTGCGCCTCCACCAGGCAGCCCACCACGACGTTCGACGGAGCAGCGCTCCCGCCCGGGTTGCACGCTCGCGCGTTCACGCTCACCGACCAACACGCCGAGAGCGTCTCGCTGGAAGGCTCGCACGGGCGCCCGCGGCTGCTCGCCTTCCTGTCGGCGTCCAAGCGCGGCTCGCTGCTCGTCGCCCAGCAGATCAGGGGAGCCCTCGACGAACTGGGCGCCTCGGAGGCGTCGCGCCTGAGCGTCCTGATCGTGAGCACAGATCGATCGGTCGGCCACGCGAAGGTCGAGCGCTTCCTGCAGGAAGCCGGGCTGGTTGGGCGCGCCCGGTTCCTGACCGGCCCAACCGATCGCCTGCAGGCGATCTGGAGGGCTTACGGCATCGTGCCCGCCTCCGGGGGCGAAGCTGCGTTCCTGTCCTCCACGCCGATCATCCTCGTCGACCGCGCCGGGGTCGAGCGGGTCGGCTTTCCGGTGGAACAGCTCACGCCCGAAGGACTCGCGCACGACCTGCGAACCCTGCTCGACCGCTGATAACCTAGCGAGCAGGTAGGATTTTCACGATGATGTTCTCAACCAAGGCGGAGTACGGCGTGCGCGTGATGGTTGCGCTCGCGCGACGTGCCTCCGAAGCCCCCGACGGCATCGAGCCGGTCGTCTCGCTCGCCGAGATCGCCGAGGACGACGGGATGCCGCTCGCGTATCTCGAGCACCTCGTCGCGCGACTGCGCAAGGCGGGCCTGATCGACAGCAGGCGCGGATCGCGTGGCGGCTACCTGCTCGGTCGCCCGGCAGAGCAGATCACGATGGCGGAGGTGGTGGAGGCGCTCGAGGGATCGATCGCTCCGATCGAGTGCATCTCCGAAAGCGCGGACGGCAGCGTCGTGTGCTCGCGCGAGTCCGACCCAAGCCACGTCTGCCCCACCAAGCTGCTCTGGACACGCGTGCGCTTCTCGATCGTGCGCACGCTCGCCGAAACCACGCTCGCCAGCCTGCTCGTGAGCAGTGCGCCGCTCGCCGTCGCACAAGGAGCCGCGGCGGATGTCCTCGTCCCCTCTTCCCCCGAACCAACAACAACCGCTACAGCCGCCACCGCGGCCTAGAGCAAAAGGAACCATGGCCGATCTAGAGATCAGAAACCTGCACGTGCGCATCGAGGAGCGCGAGATCCTGCGAGGCGTCGACTTGAGCATCTCGCGCGGCGAGATCCACGCCCTGATGGGTCCCAACGGATCGGGCAAGTCGACGCTCGCAAACACGCTGCTCGGCCACCCCTCCTACGAGGTCACCGACGGTCAGATCGTCTTTCAGGGAGAGGACCTCACCGAGGCCGAGCCGCACGAGCGCGCCAAGGCCGGTTTGTTCCTCGCCTTCCAGTACCCGGTGTCGATCCCCGGAGTGTCGGTGGCCAACTTCCTGCGCATGGCGATCAACGCCAAGCGCGAGGAGCCGATCGGCGTCAAGGAGTTCCGCGGCGAGCTGCAGCACGCGATCGACCTGCTCGACGTCGACCGCTCGTTCACCTCGCGCCATCTCAACGACGGGTTCTCGGGCGGCGAGAAGAAGCGAGCGGAGATCCTGCAGATGGCGATGCTGAACCCCGACGTGGCGATCCTCGACGAGACCGACTCGGGCCTGGACATCGACGCGCTGCGCACGGTTGCCGAGGGCGTGCAGCGCCTGCACGACGAGCGCGGCTTGGGCGCGCTCATCATCACCCACTACCAGCGCATCCTCCACTACGTCAAGCCGGAGTTCGTGCACATCATGATGGATGGCCGCATCGTGCTCGAGGGCGGCGTCGAGCTCGTGGAGCGCTTGGAGCGCGAGGGCTACGACCAGATCCGCCAGGAGGTCGGCGCCGGTGCCTGAGGACGGGCAGAACACTTCCAACGGCACCATCGCCGCCGCCGGGGAGGCCGCACAGACCCCCGAGGCGCCCGACGCACAGCTGCGCAAGGACGTGGAAGGCGTCGCCGTCAAGGCGGGCCGCCACCGCGAGGCCACGCTCTACTCGGCGCTCGCCGGGCTGGGAGCCGGGGACGGGCGCTCGCTGGATGAGCTGCGTGCGGCGGCGCGTGAGGCGTTCGCAGGCGAGCAGCTGCCCGTGTGGCGACGCTCGGGCTTCTGGACGACGAGCTTTGGCGAGCTCAACCTCGACGCGCTGAGCACCGACGCTCACGGGAGCGCCGCGGGCGAGGTGCCGGCGGTGGTCACGAGCACACTGCCCGACCGCCCGCGTGCCGGTCGGATCGTGCAGTGCGACGGTGCGGTCGTCCACATCGATCTGGACCCCGCGCTCGCTGCGCAGGGCGTCGTGCTGTGCTCGCTCGAGGATGCCGCGCGCGAGCACTCGCAGCTGTTCTCGCAGTGGTACTCCAAGCGGCTCACCATCGACCGCAACAAGCTCGAGGCCGCCAACGCCGCCTTCTGGACCGGCGGAGCCTTCCTGTACGTGCCCGACAACGTGATCGTTGAAAACCCGTTCGAGATCGTCTACGCGATCGGCGGGCCGGGCGTGGTGCAGTACGGCCGCACGCTCGTCGTCGGCGGCAGGTGCGCCGACTTCAAGGTCCACGAGCACAACCTCGCCGAGGAGTTCGACGGGCAGGCGTTGCACGCCGGCGCGTTCGAGCTCTACCTTCAGGACGGCGCCCGCTGCCGCCTGGCACAGGTGCAGGACTGGGGCTCAGGCGAGGTGTATGACTGCTCGACGCGCTTCGTCGGGGTCGGTCGCGACGCCTACTGCCACTGGCTGCCCGCGCTGCTCGGGGGACGGGTGGTGCGCCACCACGACGAGCTCGCCGTCAGCGAGACCGGCGGCGACATGGCGTTCCGAGGGCTGTTCTTCGCCGAGGAGCACGAGCACCTCGACGTGTTCGCAGTCGACCTGCACGAGACCGGCCCCTCGGGCGGGGATGTGCACTGGCGCGGAGCCGCCACCGGCGCGAGCCGCGCGAGCTTCGAGGGACTCATCCAGATCGTGCCGGGGGCGCAGAAAACGCACACCTACCTGCAGATCCACACGATGATGCTCTCGCCCAAGGCCCGTCTCGACGCGATCCCCTCGGTGCTCGTGTCCGCCGACGACGTGTCCGCCTCGCACGGCGGCACCGTGGGCGAGCTCGACGAGTCGTTGATCTTCTACATGCAGAGCCGCGGCCTCGATCGGGCGGCGGCTGTGCGCGTGATCGTCGAGGGCTTCTTCGAGCCGGTGATCGGCCAGCTGGCAGACGAGCACCTGGAAGAGCTCGTGCGCGGGAAGATCTCAGCCAAGCTCGCCGCCGCGCGCGAGGACATCGAGGCGTACGCGACGGCGCGATGAGCAGCGCCGCCCGCTCCTCCGTGGCGCATGCGGCGAACGCCGCGCCGGCGCAAACCGGCGCGGGTCCACGGCTCGACGTGCGCGAGGATTTCCCGATCCTCGCCCGCGAGTGGGACGGGCGGCGACTTGTGTACCTGGACTCGGGCGCCACCTCGCAGAAGCCCCGGGCGGTGATCGACGCGGTGGCAAACCACCTCTCCAAGCACAACGCAAACGTCCATCGGGGGGTGTACGCGCTCGCCGAGGAGGCGGATGCGGCGTACGAAGGCGCGCGCAAGCGAATCGCCGCGTTCGTGGGCGCCACGCCACGCACGACGATCTTCACGAAGAACGTCACCGAGGCGATCAACCTGGTGGCGTACGCATGGGGCCGAGTCAACGTGGGCGCCGGCGACGCTGTGCTGATCACCCAGATGGAGCACCACGCGAACATCGTCCCCTGGCAGCTGCTCTGCCGCGAGCGAGGCGCACAGCTGCGCTACCTGGAGGTGGACGAGCACGGGGAGCTGTCGCTGGATCAGCTCGACGCCGAGCTCGCCAAGGGCGATGTGAAGCTGCTGGCGTTCGCGCACGTCTCCAACGTCCTTGGAACGATCACGCCCGCAGCCGAGATGGTGGCGCGGGCGCGAGCCGCGGGCGCAGCGACGCTGGTGGACGGCGCCCAGGCTGTGCCGCACATGCCGGTCGAGGTGAATGAGGTGGGCGCCGACTTCTACGCCTGGACCGGCCACAAGGCGCTCGGCCCGACCGGCATCGGCGTCTTGCACGGGTGCGAGCAGCTCCTCGAGGAGATGCCTCCGTTCCTCACAGGCGGCGACATGATCGCCTCGGTGGGCTTTCAGGACGCCGAGTGGAACGAGCTGCCGTTCAAGTTCGAGGCCGGCACGCCGCCGATCTCAGAGGCGGTGGGCCTCGGCGCGGCTGTCGACTACCTGTCCGCGCTGGGAATGGCGCGGGTGAGAGAGCACGAGTGCCACCTCACCGCCCACCTGCTCGAGCGCCTGCACGAGGTGCCCGGTTTGCGCACCGTCGGCCCTCCTGACGCCGAGCGTCGCGGCGGGCTCGTGTCGTTCACGATCGACGGCATCCACCCTCACGATGTGGCCGAGCTCGCCAACCGCGGCGGCGTGTGCATCCGCGCCGGGCACCACTGCGCCCAGCCGCTGATGCGCTGCCTCGGGGTTGGAGCCACAGCTCGGGCGAGCGTGGGCGTGTACAACGAGCGCGAGGACGTCGACGCGCTGATCGATGCGTTGATCGCGGGGCGGGAGGTGTTCGGCCTGTGACCGACGACCTCTATCGCGACTACATCCTCGACCACTACAAGCGTCCGCGCAACTTCGGCGAGCTCGAACCCCACGACCTTCAGGCGCACGAGCACAACCCGCTGTGCGGCGACGAGCTTGGCGTGCACATAAAGGTGGAGGAAGGCCGTATCGCCGACCTGCGCTTCCACGGCCACGGCTGCGCGATCTCCCAGGCTTCGGCGTCGATCGCCTCCGAGGAGCTGAAGGGCATGCCGCTGGAGGAGGTGGGCGAGCTGGACGCCGACTGGGTGCTCGATCTGCTCGGCATACCTGTGTCAGCAACCAGACGCAAGTGCGCGCTGCTGGGGTTGAAGGTGGTGCGCGGCGCGGTAACTGGTGATAACAGCTGGCCTACATCCGCATCCGGGCAGAGCGCGTGAGAGCCGCTTCGCGACGAGCGCTTGCCAAACCAATCGATACAATTCCTACTTCAGAGCACTGGATTGCGTAAGGAGCTTCATGGCCACCGTTGACAAGACTAGGATCGCCAAGCCCAGCCCGATCGTCGAGGACGACCAGGGTCAGCTGCACGCTCGCCAGGGCATCTCGCGCGAGGTCGTTCAGGAGCTGTCCAAGATCAAGGGCGAGCCCGACTGGATGGCTGAGAAGCGCCTGAAGTCGCTCGACATCTTCGAACGCAAGCCGATGCCGCAGTGGGGCGTCGACCTGTCCGGGTTGAACCTCGACGACCTCGTGCTCTACTCGCCCCCCACCGCCGGGCGCTTCAACAGCTGGGACGACGTCCCCGAGGAGATGAAGAAGACCTACGAGGACCTCGGCATCCCGCAAGCCGAGCGCGAGCACCTCGCGGGCGTCGTCGGCGTGTGGCGACAGGAGCCCGTGTACGACGGCATCAAGGAGGAGAACCGCAAGCTCGGCATCCTCTACAGCTCGATGGACACCGCCATCCGCGACTACCCCGAGCTGGTGCAGAAGTACTTCATGAACAAGTGCGTGCCCGCACAGGACAACAAGTTCAGCGCGCTGCACGGCGCGGTGTGGTCGGGCGGCTCGTTCCTGTACGTGCCCAAGGGCGTGAAGGTGGATCTGCCGCTGCAGGCGTACTTCCGCATGGAGGGCGCCGGCGAGGGCACCTTCGAGCACACGCTGATCGTCGCCGACGAGGGCTCGGATGTGAACTACATCGAGGGCTGCACCGCTCAGACCTACAGCGTCAACTCGATGCACTCCGCCGTCGTGGAGATCTTCGTGCACGAGGGCGCCAAGGCGCGCTACACCACCGTCCAGAACTGGAGCAAGGACGTCTACAACCTCAACACCAAGCGTGCGGTGGTGGACGCCGAGGGCACCGTCGAGTGGGTGGGCGGGTCGATGGGCGCCAAGTTCGTGATGCTCTACCCCGGCTCCTACCTGATGGGCGAGCACGCGCGTGCCGACCACCTCAACGTGGGGGTCGCCTCGGGCGAGGTGCACAAGGACACCGGCGCCAAGGTGGTGCACCTGGCTCCAAACACCACCTCGAACATCCTCGCCAAGTCGATCTCCAAGGACGGCGGCGTGATGGGCTATCGCGGTTTGGTGCGCATGGGCGCCAACAGCGCCGGCTCCAAGGCGCGCGTGCAGTGCGACGGGTTGATGATGGACGGCCTCTCGCGCTCTGACACCTGGCCGGACATCCAGATCCAGAACCCCAACGTCACGGTCGCCCACGAGGCCACCGTCGGGCGCATCTCCGACGATCAGCTCTTCTACATGGGATCGCGCGGCTTCACCGAGGACGAGGCGGCGGCGATGATCGTCAACGGCTTCATCGAGCCGGTCACCAAGGAGCTGCCGATGGAGTACGCGGTCGAGCTCAACCGGCTGATTCAGCTGGAGATGGTTGGCAGCATTGGATAGCGCTTAGTTGCGCGCCCCCGTAGACACGATCGTCGCGCCGCTGTTCCCCAACAATCTGCCGTGGGTGAACATCGCCGGGGAGCAGGTGTCGACGCTCCAGCGCGGCAAGCCGATGCTCGTCGAGTTCTGGGACTTCTGCCGGCCCAACTCGATCAGGACTCTCCCCTACATGAAGGCATGGCACGAGCGCTACGCCGAGCACGGCTTGCGTGTGATCGGCGTGCACTCCCCCGGCTTCGACCCCTCGCGTTCCGAGGACGCCGTACGCGACGCGGTGCAGCGCCTGGAGGTCGCCTACCCCGTGCTCATCGACAGCGATTTGGAGGTGTGGGAGGAGTACGGCAACCGCGGCTGGCCGGCGCGCTACCTGTTCGACGGACGCGCACGTTTGTTCGACTACCACTTCGGCGAGGGCGGCTACCAAGACACGGATCTGGCGATCCAAGAGCTGCTCGGCGTGCAGCGCGAGCCACTGGCGCCTCTGCGTGCCGAGGACGCGCCCGACGCGCCGCTCGTGCCCCAGAGCGAGGATCGCGAAGGCGCCTGGTCGGGCGTGTACGAAGCCGGCGGGGTGTGGGCGGTGCTCGAGGGCAGCGGAACCGTGGAGGTCAACGGCGGAGCTTCGCAGGGAGGTCGCACGCTGGAGGTCGCGCACCCGGGCGCCTACCTGCTCGTCGAGCACGCGCGCCATACGACCGCCGAGCTGAGGGTGAACGTCGGCGAGGGAGTGCGCTGCCTCGCAACCTGCTTCACCCCCGGTGTCGCCTGAGGCCGGCGCAGCCGATCGCTCAGACGAGGGCAGCTGACAAGGATGCGCGCGTGTGCCCGTCGAGCAGGCATGTGAGCGTCGGCGGCCCGCTCTCCTGCACGAGCACGCTTCCTCCCGGCCAGTAGGGGCTGTGTCCGGGGGGGCCGGTGAGGAAGTAGGAGTCGTATGTCCAGCAGCCTGCGTTCACCAGGCGCGCGCCGCCCGGCCCCACCCACTCCGAGCGGTCGTCGCCGGGAAGCGGACCGGCGCGGTGGGTGTGACCGAACACCACGTACGCATCGCCCAAGCCGAGCCGCTGCGCAACCTGTCCCATCGCCCGCAACCCGGCGCGGCGCAGCTCGTTGGGCGTGATGTCCGAGCGATAGTGCCCGAGCCCCGCCCGGTTCAGCGCCGCCACGGCCAGTGGGAACGCGCCCGAGAGCACCCGCGTGCGCAGGCTCCGCCGGGAGCCGTTGTGGCGTTCGCCGCCGAGCTCACGCCAGATGCGCACCGTCGACTGGCCGTTGAGCGGAGACGCCGTGGGCGCCTGACGCGCGATCGCGTCGATCCAGGCGAACACCGGAGCGCTCACCGCCTCGTAGTCCTCCACGCTCGTGAACTGGGTGGGCGGGCGGCGCAGCAGACGGCCGGTCACGCCGATCCCCAGGCGCTCGATGGTGGGCACCGTCAGATGACAGTCGAGGTAGTGGCCGTGCGTGGCGTACACGTCGTCGCGCAACCACAAGCCCGGATAGGCGGCGCTGACACGGGCGGGATTGGCCCACTCGGCAAGCGTTGCGAGCATCGACGAGGCTTCGAGCGCGCTGAAACGCTGCTCGACGCCCAACGGCACGTGGTTCTCGACCTCGCCGTGACGGCGCAACCAGGACTCCACGAGCGCGTGATCGTGATTGCCCGCCACCACCACGATCTCCCGTCCGGCAAGCGCCTTGCCGATCTCTTCGAACACCGGACGCGCGCGAGCCAGCGCGTCGCGGCGCGGGCCGTGCCGCAGCTCGAGCACGTCGCCGAGCAGCACGAGCCTGTCCACTGCCTCGAGCGCCCCGACGAGCGCCGCGCGGGGCTCGGGCCGCCTCAGCACGTCCGCGGCGAATGCGCCGCCGAGGTGGAGGTCGGAGACGATCAGCGTGCGCACAGATCCCCGGCGCGCGTCGTCGTCAGGAGGCCGCCGCCGCCTCGCGGATCGGCTTGGGCAGCATGAAGCGGACGTCCTCGTTGACGACGTGCACCTCCTGCACCTGCTCGACCCCGCGGGCACGGAAGAAGTCCACCAGCTCCTGCACGAGGTGCTCTGGCGCGCTTGCGCCGGAGCTGACCCCCACCACGCGCTTGTCCCGCAGCCACCCTTCGTCGATCTCTCCGGCGTTGTCGATCAGGTAGGCCTCGGTGCCGCAGTCTTTGGCCACCTCCACCAGGCGCGCCGAGTTGGAGGAGTTGCGCGAGCCGATGACGAGCATCAGGTCGCAGTCGCCCGCCATCTGCTTGACGGCAGCCTGACGGTTGGTGGTGGCGTAGCAGATGTCGTCGGTGCGCGGACCGGTGATGCGTGGAAAGCGCTCGTGCAGGCGGCGCACGATCGCGCTCGTTTCATCCACCGACAGGGTGGTTTGGGTGATGTACGCCACGCGCTCGGGATTCTCGACCTCCAGGGCATCCACATCCTGCTCGTTCTCCACGAGCACGATCCGGTCGGGCGCCTCTCCGGTGGTGCCTTCGACCTCCTCGTGGCCGGAGTGGCCGACGAGCACGATCGTGTAGTCGCCCTCGGCGAAGCGAACCGCCTCCCGGTGGACCTTGGTGACCAGCGGACAGGTGGCGTCGATCGTCTGCAGCGAGCGCCGATCGGCGGCGTCGCGCACGCTCGGCGCGATCCCATGCGCGGAGAACACCGTGACTGCGCCCTCGGGCACTTCCTCGACATCCTCGACGAACACCGCGCCGCGCTCTAAGAGCGATTCCACGACATGCTTGTTGTGCACGATCTGCTTGCGCACATACACCGGCGCCCCGTGCAGCTCCAGAGCCCGTTCAACCGTCTGAACCGCGCGATCGACTCCGGCGCAGTATCCGCGCGGAGCGGCGAGCAGCAGCTTCTCGACCGTGTTCTCCACGGTTGCCTCGGGCTGGGCGATCACCGCCTGCATTGTAGAGGCCGCGCGCCTGTGCCCCGCGTTCAGCGACTGTTCACAGATCTGTGACGTACGGCACGTGGCGAGCAGCGGCTCCCCGGGTACCCTTCGCTCGATGCCACAGCGACACCTCGACAGATTGACCGCCGTCGACGCATCCTTCCTGCACCAGGAGGGACCCGATTCGCACATGCACGTCGGCGGCGTGACCCTCGTGCAGGGGCCGCCTCCGACGATGGAGGATTTTCTGGAGGAGATCCGTCGTCGACTGCACCTGGTGCCGCGCTACCGGCACAAGCTCGCCCACACCGCCCTGGACAGCGGCAGGCCGGTGTGGGTGGACGATCCGAGCTTCAACCTCGAGTACCACGTGCGCCACACCGCCCTTCCGAGCCCCGGAAGCTGGGAGCAGTTGCAGGAGCTGACCGCGCGCATCTTCTCCCAAGGGCTCGATCGCTCACGCCCGCTTTGGGAGATGTGGCTGGTGGAGGGCTTGGAGGACGATCGCTTTGCGGTCATCTCCAAGACGCACCACTCGCTGATCGACGGGATCGCCGGGGTGGATCTGGCGACTGTGCTCTTCGACGTCACGCCCGACCCTCCCCCGATCGGGCATTCGGGCAAGGCATGGCATCCGCACCCGGAGCCGAGCACCGCCGATCTGATCGCCGCCGGCCTGCGCGGAGCGGTGCGCGCCGGTGCAGAGATAGCGGCAGGGACGGTCGCCGCGCTGCTGCGTCCCGAGCGCACGCTCGAGGCGGCACGCGACGCAGCCGAGGGCATCGGCGAGATCGTCTGGGCGACCCTGAACCCGGCGCCCCCCACACCGCTCAACGTCGAGATCGGCCCGCACCGCCGCTTCGTCGGCATCGCCGCAAGCCTCGAGGACTTCAAGCTCGTAAAGAACACGTTCGGGGGCACGGTCAACGACGTCGTGCTCACCGTCGTGGCGGGCGCATTGCGCGCGTTCTTGATCGAACGTGGGATACGCACAGAGGGATTAGAGCTGCGCGCGCTCGTGCCGGTGTCGGTGCGAACCGAAGACGAGCGCCACCACATGGGCAACCGCATCGCGGCGATGCGCGGTCCGCTGCCGATCTACATCGCCGACCCGATCCAGCGCCTGCGCTTCGTCAAGCAGGCGATGGATGGGTTGAAGGAGTCAAAGCAGGCGCTCGGCGCGGAAGTGATCGCGGGCGCCCAGAACTTCGCTCCGCCGACGATCCTCGCCCAGGCGTCGCGCCTGAACTTCTCGACCCGCCTGTTCAACCTGATCGTCACCAACGTGCCCGGCCCGCAGTTCCCGCTGTATGTGCTCGGGCGGCGCATGGAGCGCGTCTATCCGGTGGCGTTCCTGCCCCAGAACCATGCGCTTGCGATCGCCATCATGTCCTACTGCGGCGAGATGAACTTCGGTTTGCTCGGCGACTTCGACGCGCTTCCCGACATCGAGCTGCTTGGCGGGGCGATCGCCGAGGAGCTCGCCACGCTCGTGCGACTGGCGCACGAACGCCGGTTGCGCGAGGGCGAGGGCAAGCTCATGATGCCGAGCGAGATGCCGGCGAGCTCAAACGGCAACGCCGGCGTCGCCGATCGCGACGGCGCCGACAACCGGCGGAGCGGAAAGGCGGCGGCGAAGCGGAACGGGAAGGCGCAGGAGCCGGCGCTCAGTAGCCGAGCGCGAACTTCGCGTCCTCGCTCATCCGCTCAGGAGACCACGGAGGCGTGAACACCATCTCGCTCTCGACGCTTTCCACGCCTTCGAGCTCACCGACGAACTCTTCTATCTGTTCGCTCACCTGAGGCCCGATCGGGCAGCCGGGGGTGGTGAGCGTGAACGTCACGTGCACCTCTCCCCCTTCGATCTCCACGCCATAGATCAAGCCGAGCTCGACGAAGTCGAGCCCGAGCTCGGGGTCGATCACGTTCGAGAGCGCATCCCTCACGTCATCGACGGTGACCGTGGGCATCCCGCCGATGGGCGGGGAGGACTCCGCGGAGGGGCCACCCGCGTTCTCATGCTCGTCAAGCATCGCTGAAAGAGTCTAGGACGTTCAGTTGGGCGAGCCCAGGCGATCCCACTGATACAGCTCGATGCACTCCGCGGCGAGCTCGACCGCGCGCTCGCGCGAGAGGTGGGGCAGCACCGTGGAAAGGGCCTGCTCCTCGGCGACACCAGCCTGGAATGCCTCCTCTCCCCTGAAACCGGCGGCGATCTTCAGCGCCTCGCGGCGGTTCTCGCCGAGACTGGGGAACACACCGACGAGGAAGTCGGTGTTGGGGATCGGCTGGCCCACCTCCAGCGAGGCGTGCCAGGCGGCGAGCAGTTGCAGGTCGTCGTCGTCGAGGCCGGCAACCGCCTGGGCGTAGTGCACGCACAGCTCCTGGTCGGGCAGCTCGTCGACCCACGCGCGCACCACCTCGCTGACGAGCTGGCGGCGCGCCTCACGTCCGACTGACTCGGCGATGACTCGAATGGCGTCGTGGGGCTCGATGAAGCAGAGCGGCATGACAGCTCCCTGGGTTCTCGACGGAACGGAACGTGACATGCAGGACTTTAGGCCCCGGTGTGGACGGCATTTATGCGCTGCAGATCGAGCGCGGCGCGAGCGCGCTCGATCGCGTGCGCGTCTTGGGTGTCCGCCGGCAGGCCGAGCGTCGCCCGCTCCTCGGCGCCCCAGTTGGCGAGCGCGAGGTCGAGCGCTTCGATCGGCGCCGAGATCGCCTCGGCGAGCGCCTGAGCACGTCGTTCCAGAAGCAGGGGATCGCCGATGCCGAACACGCGCTTGGCGGCGTGAAGCGTCTGATCGCCCGCATCCGAAGGCGCGCGCGGCGAGCGCGTGGCCAGGTGCAACGAGTCGGCGCGCAGCTCATACAGCCCGAGACGACCGAGCGTGACGAGCAGGTCGTAGCGCCCCACCCGACCGAACCCAGGCAGCGCCAGGCGCTCGAACACCCGCTCGAAGCGCCTTTGCGGCGTCCACTCCGGCTCGCCCGTGAACGCCCGCTCCTGCGAACCGGCGTGATCGACGAAACGGCGGTAGGCGAGCAGCGTCTCGCCTCCGCGCGCCGGATCGTGCGAGCTGCGCGGGCCGAGCGGCACGTCGTCCAGATCGGGGAGCTCGCCCGACGCCCAGCCGTGGACGAGCGCCTGCCTGACGCCGGCGAACGGGTGGGCGCCCTGCATGGGTGAGATATAGGCGCACATGAAGCACATCCACGTTGCCTGCTCGATGTCCTCGCAATCGCGCGCCTCCGCATAGATCCCTGGAGGAGCGGCGGTGAGCATCAGCAGCCGTCCGCTCGCAAACCCGATCTCCTCGACGAGCCGCTCGGCGTCGGCGGAAGAGCGCAAACCCGCCACCAGCTCGTTGCGGTAGCCGTCGTCCTGCGAACGGGCTTCGCGACGGACGCGCACCTCGGGCGCGCGGCGGCTCACCGAGCGCAGACCCTCGGCGGCGCGCCCCGTTGCGCTGCCGGCTCTCGCCAACCGAACGCCGTCCTCGCGCCTCCCGCCGGCGGGCTTCGATCCGGGGCGCTCGGGTGAGGACATGCCGGGCACGGTCTCGCGACAGATCGGGCAGCGCTGGATGAAGCGGTTGTGGCGGCAGAACGTCTGAACCATGCGGGGCGCCTCCTACGCTAGCGACACGTCGAGCCGCACACGGGCTTCTCAGACATACACGACATCCAAGCTCAAGCGCTCGTAGGTCTTGGCGGCGCGACGATCACAGCTGAGCAGCCTGTGGCCGTGCTGGTTGGCGGTGAGACCCACGATCGCGTCATATACCGCCCCGCCCGAGATCGACAGCCGGGCCAGCCGCTGAACGAACCCGTGCCGCTCCTCCTCGGGCAGTGCGAGCCGCTCGCCGGAGAAGTCCTTGCGCAGGTATTGCGCAACCAGCGAAGCGTCTGCGCAAAAGGGCTCGGGCATGCGAGTCAGCACCGAGTACGCCTCAAGCTCCACGTGAGACACGAGATCGCGTACGTCCCCGAGCGCCTCCACCGCTGCATCGTGGTGCTCGTTCCACTCGGCGAAAGCAGCGATGACGACGCTGCTGTCTGGAGTCAACGACGAACCCGCTCGAGCGTGTCGCGCACCATCTCGGAGGTGAGCGTCGGCATCTCACGGTCGGCTACTGCGACAAGTCGTCCCCTGCGCTCGACGAGGCGCATCGGGGTGATTGGATGCTCGACCTCGAGCCGTCCATCCACCACCGACAGCTCGACTTGCTGGCCCGACTTGAAGCCGAGCGCTTCGCGCAGGGCCTTGGGCACCACAAGTCGCCCGGCAGAATCGATGGTAGTGACCATGGCAGAATCATACCATCGCCTCTTGGAGCGCCCGAGCGGGCAATGGCAACCCATAGCCGCGCGCCCGGGCTCGCTCCGCCCCGTGCTTGCGCTCGATGTCCAGCGCATACAGGTAGTCGTCGAAATCCACCTGGATGGTGTGGCGCTTGGAGGCTACGTAGCGCTTGCGCATCGCAGCCTGATCGGCGGCGATGTCGCGGCGCAACTGGAGCGGCGCGGGCAGCGCGTACTCCCCGCGCAGGTAATCGCCCACCCAGGCCCCCTGCGCCTCGGCGAGCGGCATGATCGCCCCGAGCGGCTGGAGCAGGCCGATGAAGAACAGGTTCGGGTACTCGGGGTGGAAGACCCGGCGGAAGAGCTCGATGTGGTTGTCGGGCGCCGCCAGGAAGGAGTCATCGAAGAAGGGGAAGCTGATCTTGTAGCCGGTGCAGTACACCACCACGTCGGCGTGCACCTCGCTGCCGTCGACGAAACGCACGCGATCGCCGCTCAGCGAGGCGATGTTCGGCTTGGGGGCGATCGTGCCGTGGGCGATGCGGTCGAGGATGCGGCCCGACACCGTCGGATGGGCCTCGCCGAACTTGTGGTCGGGCTTGGGAAGCCCGTAGCGCTCGGGCGAGCCGGTGAGCGTCTTTATCACTTGGTGGATCATCCGCTGGCGCAGGGCGAACGGCCCGCGCGGGTTGTTGGGCAGCTGATCGACCGGGCGGCCGAACACGTACTTGGGGACGATCCAGGCGCCACGGCGAGCCGCCAGATACGTGTTTGCCGCCACGTAGGAGCTCTCCACCGCCAGATCCATGGCGCTGTTGCCCATTCCAAGGATCACCACGTCCTTGCCGGCGAAGATCGAGTTGTCGAGGTAGGCGTGGGCGTGCATCTGCACACCCGCAAACTCCTCCGACCCCGGAAACGCCGGTTCGGGCCAACGCGGGTCCCAGTGGTGGCCGTTGGCGACGAGCAACGCGTCGTAGAGACGGGTCTCTCCGCGACCGTCGGCATCCCCGCGGATCTCCACTTCCCACACCCCGTCCTCGCGCAGGCGCGCGTGCTCCACCGACGTCAGGAACGCGATGCGCTCGCGCAAGCCGAAGTGGTCGACGTAGCTGTCGAAGTACTCCTTGATGTGGGTGTGATGAGGGAAGTCGGGATAGGAGGTGGGCATCGGATAGTCGGCATACGCCATCCGCTCCCGCGAGACGTTGATGAACAGGTCGCGATAGGCGGCAGACATGCCGTTGCGGTTGCCGAACACCCAGTTGCCGCCCACCTGATCGGAGGCCTCGAAGCAGTCGAATGGGATCTCGCGCTCCAACAGCGCCTTGGCGGCGGTGATGCCGGAGGAGCCGGCGCCGATGATGCACGCTCGGGGAAGGTCGCTGACTGGTTTGGCCACGCAGCCAAGCTTAGCGGCGAGGCTCCGGGCGAGGAGGCGACTACTGCCCGGCGGGAACGCCCGGCCCGACGTGCTGCGGCGGACCCTCAGGCCCTTCGTCGGCGTCGGCGTGCGGCAGGCCGGCGTCAGCCGGCTGCGCCTGGGCGGCAGAGCCATTGCGAAGACCGGCCAGGTAGCGGTCGACCATGCGGGCGCACTGGCGCCCCTCGTTGATCGCCCACACGATCAGCGACTGACCGCGACGGGCGTCGCCGGCGGCGAACACGCCATCGACCGAGGTGGTGTACGGCTTGACAGCCTTGACGTTTCCGCGCGGGTCCTTCTCGACCCCAAGCTGGTCGAGCAGACCCTGCTCGGGATGCAGAAAGCCCATCGCGAGCAGCACCAGCTGCGCGGGCAGCTCGCGCTCGCTGCCCGCCACCGGACCGAACGGCGGCGAGGACTCAGCGCGGGCGATGTGCAGCTTGGCGACGTTGCCGTGCTCGTCGCCCGAGAACCAGGTGGTGGCGATCGAGTAATCCTGCTCTCCGAGCCCAGCCGTCCTGGCCTCCTCCATCGCGTAGGAGAGGCGGAACTTCGCCGGCCACTGGGGCCACGGCGTGCGGTCGTCGGGGCGGCGCGCCGGCGGCTCGGGCAGGAGCTCGAGCTGCACGATCGAGGCGGCGCCCTCGCGCAGGGAGTTGCCGACGCAGTCGGCGCCGGTGTCTCCCCCGCCGATCACGACGACGTGCTTGCCGGCGGCGCTGATCGGATCGCCGCCCTGCGGCTGTGCAACCGTCGGCTGCGGGCCGTGCTCGCGCGCCACCCAGCGGTTGCGCTCGTACAGGTAGTCCATCGCGAAGTGGACGCCGCCCAGCTCGCGTCCAGGGACGGGCAGGTCGCGCGGCACGCGCGAGCCGGTGGCGAGCACCACCGCGTCGAAGCGCTCGCGCAGCTCCTGCACGCTGAGGTCCACCCCGACATCCACGCCACAGCGCAGCTCGACACCCTCGGCGGCGAGCTGCTCGACACGGCGCTCGACCACGCGCTTCTCGATCTTGAAGTCGGGCACGCCGAAGCGCACCAGCCCGCCGGCGGACTCGTCGCGCTCGAACAGCGTCACCGAGTGGCCCGAGCGGCGCAGCTGCTGCGCCGCCGCCATGCCAGCCGGGCCGGACCCGACGACCGCCACGCGCTGGCCGGTTTCGCGCTTGGGCGGCTCGGGCCTCACCCAGCCCTCGCGGAAGGCGCGGTCGATGATGGCGAGCTCGATCTGCTTGATGGTCACCGCTTCGCCCTCGCGGATCTCCAACACGCACGCCGCTTCGCACGGCGCGGGGCAGAGACGCCCGGTGAAGTCGGGGAAGTTGTTCGTGGCGTGCAGCTGGGCGATCGCCTCCTGCCAGCGGTCGCGGTAGACGAGGTCGTTCCAGTCGGGGATCAGGTTGCCGAGCGGGCAGCCGTTGTGGCAGAAGGGCACGCCGCATTCCATGCAGCGCGCACCCTGCTCGCGCAGCTCGGCTGCCGGGCGCTCGACGACGAACTCGCGGTAGTCGCGCGCGCGCTCGGACGGGTCGCGATAGGCGATCCCGTGGCGCTCGATCTGGAGGAAGCCCCCGAGCTTGCCCATCAGGCGGGCTCCTCCTCGGGAGCCCCCACCGCGCCAGCCACCCGCACGGCGCCGTTCGGCGAGGCTTCCGCGACCGCCTGAGCGGCCTCTTCCTCGGCGAGTTCGCGCAGCACGCGCTTGTAGTCGTCGGGCATCACCTTCACGAACGCGCCTGACGCGAGCAGCTGGTCGAAGCGCTCGAGCACGTCGCGCGCCACCGGTGAGTCGGTGCGCTGCATGTGCTCCTCGATCCTCGCGCGCAGCTCGATCGCATCGGCGTCTGAGATCTCCTCGAAAGACACCATCCCCATGTTGCACCTGCCCGGGAAGGCGCCCTGCTCGTCGAGCACGTAGGCGATGCCACCGCTCATGCCCGCCGCGAAGTTGCGCCCGGTCGGGCCGAGCACGACGACGCGACCGCCGGTCATGTACTCGCAGCCATGGTCGCCGACGCCCTCCACCACCGTCCAGGCGCCGGAGTTGCGCACGGCGAAGCGCTCGCCCGCCAACCCGCGGAAGAAGGCGCGTCCGGCGGTGGCGCCGTAGAGCACGGTGTTGCCGATGATCACGTTCTCCTGCGCCTTGAAGTGCTCGCCGATGTCGCGTGGCGGCTTGACCGCGAGCACCCCGCCCGAGAGGCCCTTGCCGGTGTAGTCGTTCGTGTCGCCTTCCAGCTCGAACGTCACGCCGGGGGCCAGCCAACCGCCGAAGCTCTGACCGGCAGAGCCGCGGAAGCGCACGAGGATCGAGTTGTCGTCCAAGCCCTTAGAGCCGTGTGCGCGCGCGATGTGGCTGGAGAGGATGCCGCCGACGCAGCGATTGACGTTGCGAACCGGCAGGTCGGCTTCCACGCGCCCGCCGCTCTCGATCGCGGGGCGAGCGAGCTCGACAAGCTTCCAGTCCAGCGCGTCCTCGAGCACCGCGGGCGGAGCTTGCACGCGATGGCGCGGAGCGCCCTCGGGCAGCTCGACGTGGGCGAGGATGTGACCGAGGTCGACCCCGCGCGCCTTCCAGTGGTCGATCGCCTGCTCAGCCTGCAGCAGATCGACGCGACCGATCGCCTCGTCGAGCGAGCGCAGCCCCAGCGAGGCGAGGATCTCGCGCACTTCCTCGGCGACGAAGAAGAAGAAGTTGACCACGTGCTCCGGCGTGCCCTTGAAGCGCTTGCGCAGCTCGGGGTCCTGCGTGGCGATGCCAACCGGGCAGGTGTTCAGGTGGCAGGCGCGCATCATGATGCAGCCGGTTGCGATCAGCGGCGCGGTGGAGAAGCCCATCTCATCGGCGCCGAGCATCGCGGCGATCACGACATCGCGCCCGGTCTTCAGCTGGCCGTCGGTTTGCACGATTATCCGCGAGCGCAGGTCGTTGAGCAGCAGCGTCTGCTGGGTCTCCGCCAGGCCGATCTCCCACGGCACGCCCGCCGACTGGATCGAGGACAGCGGCGAGGCGCCCGTGCCGCCGTCGTGGCCTGCGATCAGCACGCGGTCGGCGTTCGCCTTGGAGACTCCCGCCGCAACCGTGCCGACGCCCACCTCGGAGACGAGCTTGACCGACACCTGGGCGCTCGGGTTCGAGCAGCGCAGGTCGTAGATCAGCTGCTTGAGATCCTCGATCGAGTAGATGTCGTGGTGCGGCGGCGGGGAGATCAGGCCGACGCCCGGGGTGGTGTGGCGGATCGAGCCGATGTACTTGTCCACCTTGTGGCCGGGCAGCTGGCCGCCCTCTCCGGGCTTTGCGCCCTGAGCCATCTTGATCTGAAGCTCGTCGGAGTTGACCAGGTAGTGGATCGTCACGCCGAAGCGGCCCGACGCCACCTGCTTGATCGCCGAGCGGCGGCGGTCGCCGTTGGGGTCGGGCTGAAAACGCGTCGGGTCCTCGCCACCCTCGCCCGTGTTCGAGCGCCCGCCGAGGCGGTTCATGGCGATGGCGAGCGTCTCGTGAGCCTCACGCGAGATCGATCCGAGCGACATGGCGCCGGTGCAGAAGCGGCGCACGATCTCCTTGGCCGGCTCAACCTCGTCGAGCGGGATCGGCGTGCGGGCCTCGGTGCCGATGCGCAGCAGGCCGCGCAGCGTGGCTTGGCGGGCGGCGTCCTCGTTGATCGCACGCGCGTACTCGCGGTACTTCTCGAACGCCGGGCTCGAGCGCACCTCGTCGAGGGCGTTCGCGTCGCCCGACAATGCCGCCGTCACATTGCCGTTGGCAGAGCGCACGGCGTGCTGGACGAGCGCGATGGTCTCGGGGTTCCACATGTGGTGCTCGCCGTCGCGACGCCAGTAGTAGACGCCCCCCACCGGCAGCAGGTCGTCGTGCTGGACGGCGGCGAAGCCGGCGGTCGGGTAGGCGCGCGCGTGGCGCTCGAGCGCCTCGGTGGCGAGCACGTCGATGCCGATGCCGCCGATGCGCGAGGCGGTGCCCGTGAAGTGGCGATCGATCAGCGCGCGCTCGAGCCCCACCGCCTCGAAGATCTGCGCCCCGCGGTAGGACTGGATCGTGGAGATGCCCATCTTGGAGATCGTCTTCAGCAGGCCCTTGCCGATCGCTTTGACGACGTTCTGGGCGGCTGCCTCGGAGGAGATCGGCTCCATCTCACCGGAGGCGCCCCGGTGCGTGACGTGCCCCTGCGCGACCAGCTCGTCGAGCGTCTCGAGCATCACGTACGGGTTGATTGCGCTCACTCCGTAGCCGATGAGCGTCGCGAAGTGGTGCACCTCGCGCGGCTCGCCCGACTCGAGCACGATGCCCGCGCGCAGGCGCGTGCCCTCGCGCACGAGGTGGTGATGGACGGCAGCCACGGCGAGCAGCGAGGGGATCGCCGCCCGCTGCGGGCCGAGCAGGCGGTCGGAGAGGATGACGATGTTGACGCCCCGCTCGATCGCCTCGTGCGCCTGATCGCAAACCCGTGCGAGCGCCTGCTCCATGCCCGCCGCACCCTCGTCGATCGGCCAGGTGATGTCGAGCGTCTCCGAGGAGAACACGTCGTGGTCGATGTGGCGCAGGGTCTCCAGCTCGCGATTGAGCAGGATCGGCTGGTCGAGCAGCAGCTTGTGCGCGTGCTCGGGCGTCTCGTCGAACAGGTTGCGCTCCGAGCCGACGCCCGAGGCGACGCTCATGACGACGGACTCGCGGATCGGGTCGATCGGCGGGTTGGTGACCTGGGCGAACAGCTGCTTGAAGTAGGAGAACAGCGGCGGCGCCTGATCGGAGAGAACCGCTAGCGAGACGTCGTTGCCCATCGACCCCACCGGCTCCTGGCCGTCGCGCCCCATCGGCTCGAGCAGCACGCGCAGATCCTCCTGGGAGTAGCCGAACGCGCGTTGGCGCGTGTGCAGCGGCTCGTTGGAGAGGGTCACCTGCTCGGAGCGCGGCAAATCGGCGAAGCGGACGGCGTTGGCGGCGTACCACTCGCCGTAGGGCTTCTGCGTGGAGATCCGGTGCTTGACCTCGCTGTCGTCGATCACGCGGCCCTGCTCGAGGTCGACGAGGAACAGCTTGCCCGGTTGCAGGCGCCCGAGCCGCTCGATCTGATCGGCGGGGATGTCGAGCAGGCCGATCTCCGAGCCGAGCACGACGTGGCCGTCCTTGGTGATCACCCAGCGACCTGGGCGCAAGCCGTTGCGGTCCAGCGTGGCGCCGACGATGCGCCCGTCGGTGAACGCCACCGAAGCCGGGCCGTCCCAGGGCTCCATCAGGCAGGAGTGGAAGGCGTAGAAGCCCTTCAGCTCCTCGGGCAGGTCGGCGCGGTCGCGGTATGCCTCGGGGATCATCATCATCGCCGCGTGCGGCAGCGAGCGCCCGGCGAGCATCAGCAGCTCGAGCACGTTGTCGAACGTCGCCGAGTCGGAGTTGCCGGGAGTGACCACCGGCAGGATCTTCGGCAGGTCCTCGCCGAACAGCTCGGACGCGAGCTCAGACTCGCGCGCGCGCATCCAGTTGACGTTGCCCATCACCGTGTTGATCTCGCCGTTGTGGCAGATCACGCGATACGGGTGGGCGAGCTCCCAGCTCGGGAACGTGTTGGTTGAGAAGCGCGAGTGCACTAGCGCCAGCGCGCTCTTGCAGCGCTCGTCTTGCAGATCGGGGTAGAAGGCGCCGAGCTGGTGGCTGATGAGCATGCCCTTGTAGTTGAGCGTGCGCGAGGAGCTGGAGGTGACGTAGAAGCCCTTCTCGGCGTCCTGGGAGGCGCCGACCGCCTGCTCGACGACGCGCCTGATCACATACAGCTTGCGCTCGAAGGCGTCCTGGTCGAAGCCCGCGGGCAGCGCGTCGCCGGCGCCGGCGGCGTCGCCGAGCGAGCCGGCGCCGACGAACAGCTGACGGATGACAGGCCGGCAGGCGCCGGCGGTTGCGCCCGTGTGCTCGGGGCGCACCGGCACGTCGCGCCAGCCGAGCAGGCGCTGACCCTCGGCGAGCACCGTCTGCTCGAGCACGCGCTCGACGCGCTCGCGAGCGGAGTCGTCGGTGGGCAGGAAGCACATCAGCACCCCGTAGGAGCCCGCCGGCGGCAGCTCCACGCCGGCAACCGCGCGCAGCAGCTCGTCGGGCATCTGCATGAGGATCCCCGCCCCGTCGCCCGTGAGCGGGTCGGCTCCGGATGCGCCGCGGTGCTCGAGGTTCTCGAGCGCCGTCAACGCGCGCGCCACCACGTCGTGCGTGGGCTTGTTGTCCTGGCGGGCAACCATGCCCACGCCACAAGCGTCGTGCTCGTAGCGAGGGTCGTAGAGGCCAGCGGCCTGTGATGGCATTGAGTTCGAAGTCATGTGAGTGCGCCCGCCGGCTCAAGCACGCTGGGTGGCGCGGAGCCGTTGCAGGCATGAAGGGTCGGCACCTGAGGCGGAGCTGAAAGGGTAGCATCGCGCCGAGCCGGCGAGCCCTTCGCGGGCCAGTTCCCGCAAGGTGTCGAGCAGCGGGCTGCAAGACGCGGATTGGATGACTACTGGACGGGTATAGGACACCGTCGCAAGGTGTGAAATCCATCCGGGACGGGCACCATCATTCATGAGACAGCACGGCAACATCGGCACGGCGAAAGGCCTGGAGAGGCAATGAAGCCGGACATGGAGCTCGCGCTCGGAGCGCGAGCCGAGAACATCGCGATAGTTCGCCACGCCTTCGGCGGGCTCGGAGAGGTGTACGGGATCTCCGACGAGAAGCTGTCAGACATACGCCTCGCGGTCACCGAGGCGTGCTCGAACGTCGTCGTGCATGCCTACTCCGACCACGAATCTGCCCACTTCGACCCGACCTCCGAGCGACGCTCGAGCAGCGCCGCGGATTTGCTCGAGGGCGCGAGCGCGCGATCCAGGCGTCACGGGTGGGGCACGATGGAGGTGTCGGCGACGATGGTGGACGAAGAGCTGGCGGTGGTGGTGCGCGACTGGGGCGAAGGCATCAAACCGCGTCCCGACAGCCCGGGGCTCGGGCTCGGGCTGTCGCTGATGGCGGCGTTGGCGGACACGGTGCAGCTCGGGCATGACACGACCGAGCACACGGAGGTGAGGATGACGTTCCTGCTGTCCGAGCAGGGTGTCGTGCCCGGTGAGGAGCCTGGCATGGCCGCCGCCGTGGTTGCCTCGGCGCGTCCCGACGCGCTCCGCCGTGCAAGCGACGGGCAGGCATGAGCGGCGAACAGGCGCCCGCGAGGCGCGAGCCGCCCAACGGCGGCACGCGGTTGCGGCTGGCGAAGGGTCCGTTGGCGGGAGCGGTGCTGTGCCGTGTGATGTCGATGCTGCTCACGCGTGCCGACTGGCCGGTGGACCGGCTTCATGACGCGATGCTCGTGTGCGACGCGCTGAGCACCCACGCCCCGGACTACACGAGCAACGGGATCGTCACGTTCGAGCTGGGCGCCCGCGGTGACGGAGCGGTGGAGCTTTGTGTCGAGGACCTCACTCCCGAAGGGGCGGAGGGGATCGTGCGCGACGCGATGCTCCCAGGCGTGGGCAACGTGCTGGAGAAGATCCCCAAGAGCGTGTCGGCGGAACCCACCGAGGCGGGCTCGCGCCTCAAGCTCGTCCTGAGCCGCTGAGCACCCTTTCGAGGCTCGCCTCGAGCGCCTCGCCGACATCGGGGGTGTCCGGCGGCTGACCTGGTTTCTCGCCGAGTTCGATCGGCTCGCCGGCGGCCTTGCGATCGATGAGGTCGAGGACGGCCTCGCGGAAGGTGTCTTCGTACTTCTCGATGTCGAACGGCTCCGCCACGGACGCCACCAGCCTGCGGGCGACGTCGAGCTCGTGCTCGTCAAGCTCCTCGACGTTCGCCAGCTCGCGCAAGCCGGTTGTGGGGTTGACCTCGTCGGCGAAGTTCATCGTGAGCATCAGCAGTGCGTCACCGCGTGGGCGGATCGCCACGAGCCGTTCTTTGGAGCGCAGCACGATGCGCCCGATCGCCACCTTGCCGGTGTCGGTCATCGCGCGCAGGAGCAGTCGATAGGAGCGGGCTCCGCCCAAACCGGGCACCACGTGGTAGGGGTGGTCGAAGTAGAGCGGGTCGATCTCCTGCAGCTCGACGAAGTCCTCCACCTCGATCGTGCGGGTGAACAGCGGGTCCAGAGCCGCCAGCTCGCCGGCCTCGACGGGCACATAGCGATCGGGGGCGATCTCGTACCCCTTGACGATCTCCGTGGGCGGAACCTCTTCGCCGTCGAGCTCGCAGACGTGCTTCTGATGCAGGCGCCCGTGGTCGAGCGCATGGATCTGGTGGAAGCGCACCGTTCGGCGGGTGACCGCCGGGTAGAGCTTCACCGGCATGCTCACCAGCCCGAAGCTGAGCGTCCCCATCCACATTGCCCTTGGCATCGGGGAACAGTGTGGCTCCCCGTTGAGACATTGTCAAGCCCAAGTGTCAAATGGACGTGTGCGCTCGCCGCGAGCGCCTCCGCCCGCCCCCGCAGGGGTCTACTCGTTGCCGGCGCGCAGGCGGGTGAGCGCCTGGCGGATAAGGCGTGACACCTGCATCTGGGAGACCCCGATGCGCTCGCCGATCTCCGCCTGCGTGAGGTCCTCGCCGAAGCGCAGTTGCAGCACGACCCGCTCACGCTCGGATATGCGCGCAAACAGGGGCTCGAGGGCTGCGCGTGCCTCGGCGCGCTCATAGCCGCTGTCGGCGGTTCCGAGCGATTCGGCGACGGTCTCGGTCTCTTCGTCACGCGTCGAGCGGGGCGCGTCGAGCGAGCTCGCGCGATAGGCGCCCATTGCCTCCATAGCGTCTAGCACCTGCACCACGGACACGCCGATCGCCTCGGCGATCTCCCCCACGGTGGGTGCACGCCGGCGCCCGGTCGACAGCCGCGTGAACGCCTGGTCGACGCGCAGCGCGAGCTCCTGCAGGTCGCGCGGAACTCTCACCGACCACGTGCGATCGCGGAAGTGGCGCTTGAGCTCACCCAGGATGGTGGGGACGGCGTAGCTGGAGAACATCACCTGTCGCGAGGTGTCGAAGCGATCTACCGCCTTGACAAGGCCCATCGAAGCCACCTGGATGAGGTCGTCGAGCGGCTCGTCGGTGTGCTGATAGCGGCGCGCCAGGCGACGCGCCAACGGCAGGTAGCGCTCGATCAGCGCCTCACGCGCGCGCGTGTCGCCATGGGTGCGCAGGCGGGCGAACAGCTCAGCATCCAAGGGACCCTCGTTCTGATGGCCGTTGGCGCTCGGCGCCGAAGTTTGCTTAGCGGTTGCCGCTGGTCTCTCGCTGGCCATGTCCTGTCAGCCACTCCCCCACTCCACGGAGACGCGGAGCGCAAAGTCCTCAAAAAGTGAGCGTAGCCACTCGCCGGGGCGATTCCAATGGGGTGGAAAGCTCGCGCGAGGTGTGGGTATCCCCCCACAAGCACAGCGTGCCCCGCCCCGGGCAGGTTGCACAGATCCCTCGATGTGGAACTTGGGCAACCGAGAACCCCTGCTCGCGCAGTCCACGCATGCGCTCCAGAAGCTGTGCCCGCAGAGCCGGTTGGTGCTCCGCCGCGAAGCTGGCGAGCACCGGCTCCTCTGGCCGCTCCAAGAACCAGTGCGCCACCTGCACGCGCTCTGCGCCAGCCTCGAGGGCGGCGAACGCATAGAGCAGGCGCTGCAGCCCGTACTCGCTCTGCACAACCGTCTCGAGGTTTTCGTCGGCGTGCAGGCGGTCGGACTTGTAGTCGACGATCAAAGCCGACCCATCCGGCTCGTGGACGAGCAGGTCGAGCACTCCGGTGACGAGCGGGTGCTCGCCACCCAGCGAGAACGTGAACGGATGCTCGCGACGCGCCCCCCGTCCTTGGGCTATCCGATTCGCCAGCGGAGCGTGCAGTGCACGCGCGACGAGCGCCGCGATCGCCTCGCGCTCCGAGCGAGACACCCGCACCCTCAACCGGCTCGCGACACTCGCCACGTCGGTTGGCGTCGGCGGGCGCACCTGAGCGAAGTCGACCCGCTCGAGCAGCATGTGGATGATCGCTCCGCGCGTGCGTGCCGCCACACCGCCGTCTGTCGCATTCACCGCCCCGCCGCGGCGCTCGCCCATCCGCAGGACGCGTTCGAGGTAATACCGGTAACCGCAGCGCTCGAGCTCGGCGAGCGAGCTGTAGCTGACCGTGGCGTCCGGGTCGGACAGGGGCGACTGCCGGCAAGCGTCGGTGGAGCCCTCGAGGAGGACCGGCGCCGAAGCCGGCGAGAGGACGGGAGCCGGCGAGGATGCCCGACCCGCCGAGGGCTCGGACGCCGCCCGCGCTGCCACCGGCTCCTCACCGGGCCGGTTGAGCATGCAGCGCACGCTCAAGCCGGGGTGCACCTCAACCGTCAGCTCGCGCTGCGGCGCCTGGAGCAGCGACTCGAGCTGGGGCATGAGCGCAGGCGCCACCCAGGCGATCGGGGGGGCGCCTTGCTTGGACGCCGGCCAGCGCGCCAGATCGGCGGCGCCGCTCAGCAGCAGCCGCTCGCGCGCACGGGTGACGGACACGTAGAGGATGCGATCCTCCTCCTCCTGCTGCGCGGCTTGCGACTCGGCGCGCAACTGCTCGTAGCCCAGAGCGGGCACCATCTCCGGCTCTCCGAGTCGCGCCAACCGCAACCCCGGAAGCCGATTGCGCTCGACGAGCAGATCGTCGACCGACCGTCTCGGGGCGCGCCCCAGGTCGGCGACGCACACCACGGGGAACTCCAAGCCCTTGGCTGAATGGATGCTCATCAGCCGCACAGCACCGTGCTCCCCGCCGCTCGCCGGCGCATCCGCCTCGCGGGCGGCGAGAACGTCGGCGAGGTGGGCGACGTGATCGAGAAAGCCACGCAGGTCGCGTCCCTCTTGCGCTTCGAAGCTGCGCGCGATGGCGAGCAGCTTGTGCATGTTCGCCAGGCGACGCTCCCCGGCGCTCAGCGAGAGCACGCGGGTGTCGTATCCGCTCCATGCGATCGCCCTGCGCAAGAGCTCAGCCAAGGGGTGCAGCGGAGCGGCAGCTCGCTCGCTCGCAAACCACGCGCCGAAGCGATCCACCCGCCGCTTGTCGGGTGCGCGGAGATCGAGGAGATCGTCGGCATGCTCGATCGACTCCCATACGCCCATCCGGCGCTCGCGCGCAGACCGCGAGATGAGCGCCAGGCCATCGCTCGACACGCCGACGAGCGGGGAGGCGAGCGTGCCGTACAGGGCGAGCTCGTCGAGCGGGTTGCACAGCGCGCGCAGGTAGCAGAGCAGGTCGCCCACCTGCTGATGACCCCAGAACCCGCCCACCGCCGCCGAGGTGCTCAGGCCGGCGGCGCGCAGCGCCGCCTCGTACACAGGCAGATCGCCGAGCGCTCGCAACAGCACCACCACGTCGCCCGCCGCGGCGTGCCCGCCGTTCACCAGCTGGGAGATGCGCGCTGCAAGCGCACGCGCTTCGGCAAGCCGCCATGGCGTGGCGTCCGGCAGTTGCGCAAGCTCCTCTTCGACGGCGCCCTGCTCGTCCTTCCACCCACGGCAGTCGGTCAACAGCAGCTCCACCGCCGGTTCGCCCGTCTGGAGCGCCGGTCGTGCGGCGCTCAGATGCGTGTAGGCGTCGCCGAGACGCTCCCCGAAGATGCGCTCCACGGCGGCGAGGATCTCAGGGCGACTGCGGAAGTTGCTCGTGAGCGCGAGCGCCGCCCCGCGCTCGGCGAGCCGGGTTCGACGCTCTCTGAACAGCTCCACCTCGGCGTGGCGAAAGCCGTATATCGACTGCAGCTGATCGCCGACCGTGAACAGGTTGTCGCGGTTGAGCAGCTCGAGCAGCTCGAGCTGACGCGGGTTGGTGTCCTGAAACTCGTCCACCATCAGCATCTGGAAGCGCTCCGACCAGGCGCAGCGAACGTGCTCGTGCTCGCGCAGGAGATCGCGTGCCCCAAGCTCGAGATCGTCGAAGTCCAGCGCGCCGCGGGCGCGCTTGCGCTCGGTGTAGGCGTCTCCGAAGCGATGCAGCAGCTCGTCGATCAACCGACAGGTTTGAGCCGCCTGCATGTCGATGTCGGTAGTCCTCGGTCGCGTGTCGGCGTCGGCGAGCGCCGCCGCCGCCTGGGGCACGTCCAGCTCCAGTCGCGGCTCGGTTTGGCCTTGGCTGCGCAGGTGCGCGTAGGCGCCGAACACCATCCGCTGGAGCGTGTCGGCGCCATATGCAGCCACCAGATCCACGGCGGCGGCGGGCTCGCCGTGCAGAAACGAGCGCAGGGCGTCGCCGAAGGCGAGCGTTTGGAGACGCGAGGAAATGCCCTCCTCGAGCACGCGAAAGCCGGGGTCGATGCGAGCAGCCAACGGGTGGGTGCGCAACAGACGCGCACAGAAGCCGTGGAAGGTGCTGATGAACGCCTCCTCCGCCTCACGCGCCGCCTCGCGCTCACCCAACGCGAGCAGCCGCGCGCGCACACGCTCGCGCAGCTCGCCCGCGGCTCGCTCGGTGAACGTGATCGCGAGGATTTGCGATGGCGCGACGCCGTCGTCGCGCACCGCTCGCACGAAGCGCTCCACGAGCACCGAGGTCTTGCCGCTGCCTGCGCCGGCGGACAGCAGCAGCGAGCCTGAGCGCCGGCTCGCCGCCTGCTCCTGCTCGTCGGTGAGCGTCGCCTCGCTCACCGCTCCGCTCCGGCACGGCAGATCGCGGGGTACATGCATCCGCCGTTGTACGAGCAGGTGTGCGGCCGGGGCTCGAGCGCGCCGGCGCGGGCCTGCTCGGCGGCGTCGAGCGCGACGCGCCGGCATCGGTCGAGCAGGTCGCGCAGCTCCGAGCGCTCACACCTGTCGGTGCGATAGCCAGCCATCTCGATTTCGCTGTCGGAGTCGAGCACTCCACGCGGGCGCAGCTCCTTGCCGGAGAGCGGCTGATAGAGCCCCCCCACCACCGTCCGGTCGAGCAGCTGCTCGGTGGCGTGCATGTAGAGCGCCACCTGGAGCGCCCCCTCGCTCAGCCACTTCGCCGAGGGAGTGGCGCTGCGCGCCTTGTAGTCGTAGACGACGGCGTCGCCCTGCGGGGTGAGATCGATGCGGTCGATGCGCCCGCGAACGGTCACGCCCTCCCCCAGCTCGAGCGAGTCGAACGCCATCTCCAGGTGCGTGGGCTCAAGGCGGGTGTCGTTCTCGGCAGCCCACTCCAGGTAGCGCTCCAGGTCGCTCCCGAGACGTCGGCGGGCACCGGGGATGCGCTCCGGGGCGGCGGACAGCGAGTGCTGCTCGGCGAGCTCCTCGAGCGCCTCGGCGAGCAGGCGCTTGGCGAGCGCGAGGCTCGAGGAGCAGATGCGCGCGGAGCCGGTGCGCTCGCGCAACCGCTCGAGCGTCTGCTTCAGCGCCGCATGGGCGAGCGCCCCGCGGGCCAGCGGCTCGGGATCGGGGTCGAGCGTGTCCGGGCGCAGGAGGCGCTCGACGAACCAGCGCACGGGACAGGCGTTGAAGCACTCCAGGGAGGACGCCGACCACTGCGTCTGCTCTCGCAGCGCAGCCAGCACCCGCTCGTCGCCGAGCGGGTCGATCGGGCGATCCTCTGCGACGATCGCGCGCTCGTCTTCGGTGAGTCGCCGCACGACGATCTCCTCGGTCGAGCGAGGGTCGTCGCAGTCCACCACGCGCTCGACAGGTGGGGCAGCCGGATCGCGCCGCACCTCGTCGCACAACCGCTCAGAGAAGAGGTCGCAGATGTCGTCGACGAACAGCGAGCGCACCGCCGGCGAGCCGTCCTCGTGGGCGGTGTGCCAACTCAGCGTCAAGCGCTCCTCCGGGCGCGAGCAGATCGCGTAGAGCAGGTGGCGCTCCCGGTCGAGCGCATCGACCGAGTCGTCCACGCCTGCGAGCCTTATGCCGGCGACGAGCGCGAGGTTGCGCCGGTGGTGCTTGGAGATCAGCGAGTCCGAGCGCGCCGACGCCGGGAACACGCCTTCCTGCATCCCGCACACGAACCGCGCCCTCACCCGGCGGGCGCGCAGCGACAGCGGGCTGACAACCGTGACGGCGTTGGGCAGCAGCGGCGAGCGATCGGCTGTCTCGAGCTGCTCGAGGGCGTCGATCAGCGCGGCGGGACCGGACACGTGCTCAGGCGCCACGCGGGCGAGGTCGCGCAGCTCTTCCAGCGCCCCGCGCGCGGCTGCCAGCGCACGGGCCTCAGCCAGCTCACGCCGGCCCAGCACCTCGGCGCGCCCGCTGCGGGGAGCGGCGAACAGCCGCTCCAGCTCCGAGCAGAGCGCGTCGATCAGCGCCACAGGGCCGCGCTCGGCGGCGGCGCTCAGCCGGTCGATGCGATCGAGCGGCCAGTGCTCGGACTCCCACAGGGTGCGCGCGTGCTCCGCGTCGCGCAGCCCCAGCCGGCGTGCGTCCGCCTCCAGACGGTCGGCGAGCTCCGGGCGGGTGAGCACGCCCGGGGCGCGCAGCCAGGCGAGCAGATCCTCGAGCCGGCTGTCGAGGAGCGCGCATCGCATCAGCCCGAGCAGCGCTCGCCCGATCGCGCTGTGGGAGAAGCGCTCGCGCAGGCGCAGCGTGTGAGGCACGCCATGGTGGTCGAGCACTTCCGAGAGCAGCGCCCCGACAGCCTCCGGCGAGCGATGCACGATCGCGATCTCTCCAGGCGGTGTCCCAGCATCCAGCAACGCTCGGATCTCACCCGCCACCAGCTCCAGCTCGGCACGCGGGGTGGACCCCTCGAGCAGCCTGACCGCCCCGTCGGCGTCCACGCGCGCCGGGCGGTCCTCGAACAGGGAGCGCTCGAGATGGTGCAGAGGGTTGCGCGAGGCGTCCGCGTAGTAGTCGGCGCGCGGATCGAGCGCGGTGTGCGAGGCGGCGAGCGGCAGCAGGCGCTGGAAGGCGGCTGCCCGCCCGGCGAACGCCCTGCGCCCAGGCTCGTAGGCAAGCGAGACGGTGACCGGCGCGTCAACCGCCCCGCCGAGCGTCTCGATCGCGTCCAGCTCCAGCTCGGTGAACGAGTCGAAGCCGTAGAGCAGCACCGGCGTGTCGCCCCACAGCGCGGGCCGGCGGCGCAGCTCGTCGAGCGCCCTGACGGTGCGCAGCTCGACGTCCGCCCTGCCGAGCCGGGCGAGCTCCTCGCTGTAGGCGTCGAACACCTCGCAGAGGCGGGCGATGACCGGCTGCTCGGAGGCGGGCAGGCGCTCGTGCCCTTGCGCGCCGGAGGGCTCGACCGCGTTGCCCAGCGTGGCGGGGTCGATGCGCGCAACCTGCAGCTCGGCAACCGACTCGGCAAGCGCCTTCGACAAGCCTGGTTGCGCACCGGCCAGCGAGGCGATCAGGCGCTCGCGGGCGAGCTTGCCAAGGGCGGCTTCGGCGCGACCGGCACGTGCGAGCACCTCCGCGAACAGGCCCTGGAAGCGCTCCACGCGCACACCCGATGACAGGTTGCTCTCCGCCAGCTCGCGCCTGTAGCGCGCCTGGTCGGCGTCGGTGGGCACCACGAGCAGCGGGTCGCCCTCGGCGCGCGCCACGTGACCGCGCAACGCCGCGAGCACGACGTTCGCCTTGCCCGAGTTGGCTGGACCGGTGACGAGTGAGAGAGGCACGCGGCCATCCTCCCGCACGCCCCCGACGGCGCCGTGCGCGCACTTCGCAAAATGGGAGGCACGCGCGGGCGCGTGCACGCGCGCGCGTGGCAGGCGTTTTCGAGCACATCTCTTCTCTGCGGACGACACCGCCGCATGCGGCGGTGTCCCGGACGGTGCATGCACCGTCCGGCCGGGTGGCGCATGCGCCACCCGGAACAGCCCTGTCAGGCCGCCACAGCCGCCTCGGCCTCGGCCTCTTCGGTGGCGGACTCAGGCGGCTTGGCGGCGCCCTCCTTGGCCCACGCCTCGTTGAACTCCACGCGCCATTTGCCTTCCTCGTCCTGGCTGAGCGCCAGGTGCGCGCGGAAGTTGCGCCCGTTGCGCGACTTGAAGCCGGTGACCGCACGCGAGGTGTAGCCCTGGCGGATCAGCTCCTTGGCGACCGCCACGGTGAGCTGCTTGCCCGCCTTGCCCTTCCAGATCACAAACCCGCAGCCCGGATCGTCGCGCGACCAGCACGAGAAGCCCTTGCGGTTCTCTTTGATGTCGTGCCCGCACACCGGGCAGGGACCGAGGTTGGCGCGCGGGATGCGCACGTCCTTGAGTTTCTCGTCGAGCTCTTTGACCGTCAGATCGGCGAACTTGGCGATGTCGCTCATGAACTGCTTGCGCGAGTCCTCCCCGCGCTCGATCTTGCCGAGGCGATGCTCCCAGTCGCCGGTCATTTCCGGAGACGTGAGCGCGTGCTCCCCGAGCAGCCTGATCACGTTCAGTCCCTTGTCGGTGGCGACGAGCGAGCGGCCCTCGCGTTCGACGTAGCCCACCTGGATCAGGCGCTCGATGATCGCCGCGCGCGTGGCGGGCGTGCCGATGCCGGAGTCCTTCATCGCCTCGCGCAGCTCTTCCTCCTCAACCAGCTTGCCGGCGGTCTCCATCGCCGCGAGCAGCGACGCGTCGCTGTAGCGGCGCGGCGGCTTGGTTTCCTTGTGCTCGGAGTCGATCTCGAGCGTCTGCACCTGCTCGTCCTGCTCGAGCTTGGGCAGCTGCTGCTCCGCCCCCTCGTCCTCCTCGGCGTCGCTGCGCGATTCGGGCAGCTGCCCGTACACGCCGCGCCAGCCGGGCACGAGCAGCAGCTTGCCGCGCGTGCGGAACACCGCGCCGCCCGCTTCGCCGCCCTCGCCCGAGGGGTAGACGGTGGTCTCCACGCGCGTGTTCTCGAACACCGCCACCGGATGGAACACCGCCAGGAAGCGGCGCACCACCATGTCGTACACGCGCTGGTCGTCCTGCCCCATGCGGTCGACCTTGTGCTCTGCCTTGGTTGGGATGATGGCGTGGTGGTCGGTGACCTTGCTGTCGTCCACCACGCGCGCCAGCGGCAGCACGTCCAGGCCGGTGACGTAGGCGGCGGCTTGCGCATACTCCTTGTTGCCGCCGAGCAGCCCGGCGGTGGGCTTGATCTCGGGGACCATGTCTTTTGTCAAATAGCGCGAGTTGGTGCGCGGGTAGGTGAGCGCCTTGTGCTCCTCGTACAGGCGCTGGGCGGCGGCGAGCGTGCGCCGCGCGGAGAATCCGTAGCGCGTGTTGGCGTCGCGCTGCAGGCTCGTCAGGTCGTAGAGCATCGGAGCGCGCTCGCGCTGCTCCTTGCGCTCCAGCTTGGTGATCTTGCCCTGCTTGCCCCGGCACGCCTCGACGATCGCCAAAGCCTCCTGCTCGCTTGAGAGGCGGGGCTTGGATCCGAGGTGGAAGCGCCCGCGGTAGACACGCGCTGGTCCGTCGCCGTCGAGCGACCCTGCGTCGAACGTGGCGTCGACGAGCCAGTAGGGCTCGGGGACGAACGCCTTGATCTCCTCCTCGCGCCGGGCGACGATCGCGAGCGTGGGCGTTTGCACGCGCCCGAGCGAAACCGCGCCGTCGAACGAGGATTTCAGGCGGATGGTGGCGGCGCGCGTGGCGTTCATCCCGACAACCCAGTCCGCCTCCGAGCGCGAGCGGGCGGCTTGCTCCAGCAGCGCGAAGTCCTCCGCCGGGCGCAAATCCTCGAACGCCTGCTTCATCGCGGCGTTGGTCATCGAGTTCAGCCACAGCCGGTGCACGGGCTTCTTCGCTTTGGCCTTCTCGTACAGGTAGGCGAATATCAGCTCGCCCTCTCGCCCGGCGTCGCAGGCGTTCACCACCAGATCGACGTCCTCGCGCCCGAGCTGGGCGGTGACCACCGACATCTGCTTGCGCGAGCGCTCGTCGCGCACGACGAGCTTGAACTTCTCGGGCACGATCGGCAGGTCCTGCATGCGCCAGCGCTTGTATTTGGCGTCGTATTCGTCGGGCTCCGCCAGCTGGGCGAGATGGCCGACCGCCCAGGTGATCGAGTGCTCCGGGCCTTCAAGCCAGCCTTCCTGCTTCTTGAACGGGCCGGGCAGCACGCGCGCGAGGTCCTGCCCGACGGACGGCTTCTCGGCGATCACCAGGGTCTTTGCCATTGCGCGCAGCCTAGCGCGCGGAGGCGGCCTACCTGATCACGAGGATGTTCGGGTGCGTCGCGAGCAGCATCTGCGTGAACGCGTAGTTGAACGCGCTCTCGGCGAGCACCGAGATGACGATCGCCTGGTTGACCGCCCGCCCCACCCCAGCAGGGCCGCCGGAGGCGGTCATGCCCTTGTAGCAGCACACGATGGCGATGATCGCCCCGAACACGACGCACTTCAGCACCGAGCCCCACAGATCGACCGTGTCGGCAGCCGAGAAGAAGGTCGTCCAGAAAGGCCCGAGCGGCTGGTGGTTGACGAGCACGGCGATCACCCCGGCGAAGATGCCGAACAGGATGGCGTAGACGTTGAACAACCCCGTGACGAGCATCAGCGCGAGGAAGCGGGGCACGACGAGGTTCTTGATGGTGTCCACCCCGAGCACCTGCAGCGCGTCCAGCTCCTCGCGGATCTTGCGCGCGCCCAAATCGGCGCAGATCGCGGTGCCGGCGCCGCCCGCAACCACGATCGCGGTGACGTTCGGCCCGATTTCGCGCACTGCCGCAAGGACGAAGAACGTGCCGAGACGGTCGAGCGCCCCGAAGATCCGCAACCCGTCGACCGCCTGCACTCCGATCGCCGCGTAGTTGAACGCCGCGGTGCCGACGAGCACTGGAAACCAGCACACGCGCAGCACGAACAGGAACTGCGCGACGAACTCGCCACCGTACGGGTAGGGAGGACGCACGGCTGACGCGACGGTGCGTCCGGCGAGGATCACCAGGTCCCCCACCTGCTCAAGTGCGTTGCGCGGCGCAACTGCCAGCCGCGGTGCCACGGCCAGGCCCCGCATGGCCAGTACTGTACTGGTTATTGGTATCTACGTGCTATCCCGCAGTGCATTCGCCCGTGCCCACCGCCGCTCCGCCGGCGTGCGCGAGCACGGAGGAGACCGTCGCATTGGCCACCCCGTAGCCCCCCGGCGCGGGGCCTCCCCTGGTGCTGGCGAACACCGTCGTGAGCACGCGCCCGGCACGGTCCACCACCGGGCCACCCGAGTTGCCCGGGCGCACGAGCGCGCGCAGCGGGGTGAGCAGGCGCGTGACCGGGCCGCGTCCGTAGGCGTCGTCGGTGATCACGGTTTGGGTGGCGCCGATGCGCGCCGGACGGGCGTCGAACGGCCCGTTCTCCGGGTAGCCGAGCACCGCGCCCGGCGTGCCGCTGGACGGTTCTTCGGCGAGCCTCAGCGCCGGCAGGCCGAGACCGGGGACGCGCAGGAGCGCTCTGTCGTCGTGCGGGTCGAAGGCGATCGGCGTGGCCGTGAGCGACGGTTCGCGGCCACCCACCTCGATGCTCGTATCCTGCTCGCCCGCCACGACGTGGGCGTTGGTGAGCACCACGCCGGGGGCCGCCACCCAGCCCGAGCCCTCGATCGACAGACCGCAGGCGGTGCCGGTGATCCGCACCACGCTGCGCGAGGCGCCGCGCACGGCGGGATCGCGCGCTATCCCACGCGGCGGCGGGCCGACGTCGGGAGATGGTCCGGACACCGACGGCAGTGGGTCGAGACTCGCGAGCACGCCCAGCACGGGGCCGCTCGGCGGCAGCACCTCGTTGAGGCGGCGCAAGATCGCCGAGTGCTGGATGTCGGCGCGCAACTGCACGCCGGGCATGCCGCGCAGCGCAACCGCCGCGACGATCCAGCAGATCGAAAGACCAAGGCCGGCGCCGAGCAGCGCGCCCAGCAGCCCGTCGAGCCAGCCCAGGCCGGGCGGCACGAAGATGCGCCGCAGGCGCCAGCCGATGCCCTCCAGGCCATGCGCCAGCATCGCCCCGGCGAGCAGCGCTCCGAACAGGCCGAAGGCGGGCGCATACGGCGAGGCGGTTCCTTCGGAGAGCAGAAGAGGACCCAGCCGGGTTCCGAGGAATGAACCAAATGCGAACCCAGCGAAGGAGAGCGCGGCTACGATCAGTCCGCGCCAATACCCGAACGTGGCGAGCAGGGCGACGAACACAACGATGAACCAATCGAGACGCGTCACTGCCGATGTTCTATCGCCCCGCTCCGTCGCCGGCGGCGACGCACGCTCCAGAGCAGGCGGTTCCGCCGGAAGCGGGCGCGGCGGCGGCTCGCTGGGCGACCACGTGCGCTGGCGCAGAGCCCGTCCGATCGTCGCGATGGCGGGTGTGGCGTTCGTGATCGGCGCGATCTTCGGCGCCGGGCACCATCCCTCACCGGCACAGGGCGTGGCAACCCGCTTCGTCCAGGCGTGGGCGAGCGGCGACTACACCGCCATGTACGGGCAGCTCGACCCCGCCTCGCGCCGCGCCACCTCACCGGCCCAGCTCGCCAGCGCCTACCGGCAAGCTGCCAGGACGGCGACAGCCACGCACATGAGGGTGACCGGCAAGCCGCACCTCTTGGGAAGCGGGCGGTTCGCCATCGCCGTGCAGGTGCGCACCCGCCTGTTCGGGACGCTGCACCTGCGCTTCGTCGTCCCCGTGGCAGGCAGCGGCGAAGCGCTGGGCGTGCGCTGGTCGGACTCGCTGGTGTTCCCCGGGCTGCGCCCCGGCGAGTCGCTGGACAGGCACATGGCGCTGCCTGAGCGAGCAGCCCTGCTGGCACGCGACGGGTCGGTGCTGGCGGACGGCGAAGCAACCGCCGCAGGCCAGCGCTCCTCGCCGCTCGGCAGCGCCGCTGCGGGGGTGGTGGGCGAGGTTGGCCCGATCCCCAGCTCGCGACGCGCGCAGCTGGAAGGCGAAGGCGTGCCCGCCACGGCGATTGTCGGCGTGAGCGGCTTGGAGCGAGCGCTCGACGACCGCCTGCGCGGCAAGCCGGGGGGAGAGCTGCTCGCCGGCACGCGCGTGCTCGCCCGCGCATCAGCCAAGCCAGCGCACGCCGTACGCACGAGCATCTCCCCCACCGTGCAGCGCGAGGTGGCGCTTGCGCTCGGCGGCCAGTACGGCGGCGCGGTGGCGCTCGACCCGTCGAGCGGCCAGATACTGGGCGTGGCGGGCATCGCGCTCGAAGCGCTCCAGCCGCCGGGGTCGACGTTCAAGATGATCACCGCCTCGGGCGTGCTCGAAGCGCACGTGGCGAGCCCGTCGAGCGTGTTCCCGTACGCCACCTACACCCACCTGGACGGCGTCAAGCTCGAAAACGCCAACGGGGAGTCCTGCGGAGGCAGCCTCTCGCTGGCGTTCGCCACGTCGTGCAACTCGGTGTTCGCCCCGCTCGCGGTGAAGCTCGGCGCTTCCAAGCTCGTGGCCACCGCAGAACGGTTCGGCTTCAACCACGATCCCGGCGTGCCGGGCGCCGCCGAGAGCACGATCCCGCCGGCGTCCGACATCCAGGGGGAACTCGAGCTCGGCTCGAGCGCGATCGGACAGGGCCAGGTGCAGGCGTCGGCGCTTCAGATGGCGATCGTCGCCGCCACCATCGCAGGCGGTGGCAGGCGCCCGAGCGTGAGCTTCGAAGCCGACTCGCACCCCCGGTTCACGCGAGCGATCAGCCCGTCCGTCGCCGTGGCGATGCGCCGGCTGATGATCGGCGTCGTGCGATCGGGCACGGGCACCGCGGCGGCGATCCCCGGCGTCGTCGTCGCCGGCAAGACGGGCACCGCCGAACTGGGCACCTCGCACTGCGCGAGCGCCGAAGGCAGCAGCGAATCGAGCTCCGGCGAAGAACCCACGTCATCCAGCGGTGCGGAAGGATGCTCGGGGAAAGACCCGCAGAACACCGACGCCTGGTTTGCCGCGTTCGCGCCGGCCCTGAGCCCGAAGATCGCCGTCGGGGTGCTGCTCGTCAAAGACGGCGCCGGCGGCGAAACGGCGGCGCCGGTGGCGCGCCGGGTGATCGAAGCCGCGCTGGGCTAGACGTCGAGCTCGGCGGACGCCGTCTGCGAAGGGTTCTTCGGGTCGACGATCTTCAGCTCGAGCGGGCGGTTGTCGAGCGACACGACTTTGATCTTGTAGAGCAGCAGCGCGCCCTGCGTGGGACCGTTGGCGGCAACCGTGTTCAGCTCGGGGATGCGGCCTTTGGCGGGCACCAGGGTGGGGCGGTAGAAGAATTCGTTGGTAGGAGCGGCGGGGAGCGGCGAGTAGGCGTTGCCCTGCGTGTCGCTGATCGTGAAGCTCGTCGCCGCCGGATGCGAGCGGTCGGATTCGTTGTACACCTGCACGAACACCCCAAACCACTCTTCACCCGGGTTCAGCTTGCGCACCGCCGCCGGCAAACCCGCCAGATAGGCGCGGTCCTCGGTGTCGGCGGGGTTGAGCTCGCGCGAGAGCTGCACCTCGTAGATCAGCGGGCCGACGTCGAGATAGGGCGCGTTCTGGCCGGACTCGCCCGCGTAGGTGCCTGTGGTGACGCGCGTGTGCGATTCCCCGCACGCGCCGAGCGCGAGCGCGGCGAGGCTGAGAAGCGTTGTCAGGATCGAGCGCTTGGTCATCGCGAGGCGGCAGTCTATCCAGCGGCGACCGTGACGCGCCGCCCGCGCCCCTCGCCGGTCTCGATGATCGAGCGCAGGCGGCGCAGGGCGCGCCCGTTCTTGCGCTTCAGCCAGGCGCGCTGGCCGAGCGCCTCGAACAGCCGGTCGGAGAGCACCGCGCTCTCGGTTTGCAGCGTGAAGCTCACACGCGTGGTGTTGCTCGGCCCCGGCGTCAGCTCGTAGACGCCGAGCGTGCGCACGCGATTGGCCTTGCCCGCGCGTCCCACCTCGACGATCCGCGCCGGCGCGCTCACCTCGGCGAACGTCGAGTCCGCCCACCCGAAGCGGTTGCCCGGGGCCTTGACGCGGTAGCGCGCCCCCGCCCCCTGCCCCACCGAGTTCTCGCGGGTCAGGCGCCAGTCCACGAGGTAGTGGTCGGTGAACTCCGAGTGGTTGGCGATGTCCTGCAGGTAGTCGAACACCCGCTCGCGCGGGGCGCTTATCAGGATCGACACAGTCAGCGGGTGCACGCGCGGCAGTCTATGCCCAATGGATGCCGACACGACACCGAGCGGCGCGCCTCGGCAGATGCCGAGGGTGCCGGCGCTAGGCGGCGCGCCTGAGCTTGACCGTGTGGCCGGCCTCGCTGTGACGCACGAGCTCGCTCCCGGCAGGCTCGCCGTGGTGGCGCAGTCGGCAGAGATCGCACACGATGCCGCGCTCGCGCTCGTAGGAGTAGATCCGCTCGCCGACGAGCGGAGTCCGTCCGCACTGCACACAGCTGTGGCGGTCGGCGGACAGCAGGCTCACCCCGCGCTGCAGCAGATGGCGCTCGAGCTGCTCCACATCGGTCACAGCTCCGGTTTTCGGCGTCGCCGCGAGGCCTCCTGCCGATTTGTTTGCCTGCGCGCAGCCAAGGGTATCCGGTGGATGCAGGGGCGGGGGCGCTCACACGCGACCCTAGCCCCAATTCTTTTCTCCCGCCGTTATGATCCACACGAAATTCCAACTGCTAGATCAGTCCCAGCAGCACCAGCACCACGAGAGGAAGGGGACAGGACGGATGGAGTCGCTCACTTCGGGCACGATGGCGGGCGCAGGGTCGTTCCGCTGTCAGAGATGCGGGTATGTGCTGACGCTGACCTCGCTTGACAGCCTGGGCGATTGCCCGGGGTGCGGCGGGCGCAGCTTCGCGCGAGCGTCGCTGTTCAGTGCGGCGCCGCGACCGCTCGGCGCGTCGAGCGCCGGCGACACGATCCCCACGCCCCCGCTGGCGCGGATCGACGAGGAACATCACGAGGACCGCCTGGCGGATGCGCTCGCCGGTTTGGATCGCCCAGGCGAGTATCTGCTCTTCGAGGAGGACGGCGAGATGCGGGCGGTGGCGCTCACGCGCGAGTGGACGCGCATAGGGCGCAGCCTTGCCGCCGACGTCCGCTTCGACGACCCCACGGTGTCACGCCGGCACGCGCTGGTGGTGCGTCAGGCGGACGGCGTGCGCGTGCTCGACGATCGCAGCCTCAACGGCGTGTTCGTCAACGGCGAACGCGTCGAGTGGCGGGCGCTGAGCGACGGAGACGAGATCGTCGTAGGCCGCTACCGGCTGAGGTTCGTCAGCCTCGCCGAGGCGTCGGACATGCCGGGCAACCTGCCGAGCACTTCGCCCGCCAGCGCCAGATAGTCGGCGCCCAGATCCGGGCGGTGGTCGAGGATCGACACCGCCCGCTCAGCCGACTCGGCGTAGGCGATCGAGGAGCGCACGACGGTGTCGAACAGCTTCTCGCCGAAGCGCTCCTTAACCGAGGCGAGCGCCTCGCGCGAGTGGATGGTGCGCATGTCGGCGAGGTTGAGCAGCACCCCGAGCAGCGACAGCTCGTCGTTGAGGCTGTCGCGCGCGATCTCGATCACCTCGAGCGCCTGCTCGACGCCCTGGAGCGCGAAGTACTGCGCCTCGGCGGTGATCAGCGCGTGGTCGGCTGCCACGAGCGCGTTCACCGTGAGCAGGCCGAGCGACGGCGGACAGTCGACGAGGATGATCCGGTAGTCGTCCTGCAGCTCGGCGATCGCGCGGCGCAGGGTGAGCTCGCGCCCGATCTTGCCCCCGAGCGCAAGCTCGGTCTCGGCGAGGTTGAGGCTGGCGGGCATCACGCCCTGGTGGATCGCCTCGCGCGGGGGACTCGCTCCCGAGAGAACGTCGGCGACGGTGGGCTCGGACTCGGGCGGCAGGTCGAAGTAGTCGGACAGGTTGCCCTGCGGGTCGAGGTCGATCGCGAGCGTCGGCACGTCGATCCGGCGCAGGATGTCTGCGAGCGTGCGCACCGTGGTGGTCTTGCCGGTGCCACCCTTCTGCGAGAGCACTGCGATGGTTTGCGCCATGGCGGGCTACAACTCTCCCACATAGGCGCCTTGCGCCTCGAACGGCGCGCGCAGGAGCGTCGCCCATCCCTCGATCCGCTCGTTCAGCGCCTCGACGACCGCGCCGGTTTGCTCGTAGAAGCACCACACGAGGACGGTTGGGCCGGCGCCTGAGATGGTGGCTCCGAGCGCGCCGAGCTCGCGGGCGCTCGCCATCAGCTCGTGCGAGCGGGGGAACAGGTGGGCGCGCCGGTCTTGGTGCAGCCTGTCGTTCAGGCCGCGCGCCACGAGGTCCCAGTCGCCACGCGCGAGGCCGAGCGTGAGCAGGGCGCCGTGAGCGACGTTGAACACGGCGTCGCCAAGCGGCACCTGCTCGTCCAGGGCAGCACGGGCGGCGCTCGTGCGCACAGCCTCGTGGGGCACCACCGCGAGCGCCTCGATGCCGGTGGGCGGCTCGAAGCGCACGGCGTCGTCGTCGGCGCACACGACGAAGCCGCCCTTCAGCGCGGCAGCCACATTGTCGGGATGGCCCTCGATCGCCGTGGCAGCCTCGAGCAGGTCGACATCGAGCTCGAACAGATGGTCGGCGGCGAGCAGGCCGGCGACGATCGCCGCAGCGCTCGACCCAAGGCCGCCGGAGAGCGGGATCTCAGAGCGGATGCGAAACGTGAACTCGTCGGCTGGGTGCAGGCTCTCGAATGCCCGCACGCACAGGTTCTCGCGTCCTCGAGCCACGTCGAGATCGGTTTCCACCGCGAACGACCCGCTCTCGATCACCTCGAGCTCGAGATGCAATCCAAGCGCGGCAGCGAAGCAGTCGAAACCGGGGCCGAGATTCGCAGAAGACGCCGGGGCGCGCACCAGGCGCCGGCGCATCACCCGAGCACGGCCTCTTCGATCGGACCCATCTCAGCCGGGCAGGAGATGACCGCGGCGCTGTTCGCCTCGATCGCCGTCTCGGGGTCCTTCAGGCCCCTGCCGGTCATGACGCACACGACGGTCGATGCGCCGTCGGCGCCGTACTTGAGCAGGCCCGCCACCGAGGCGCAGGAGGCGGGCTCGCAGAACATGCCTTCGCGCGAGGCCATCAGGCGGTAGACGGCGAGAATCTCCTCGTCTGAGACCGTGCGGATCGATCCGCCCGACTCGGCGGTGGCTTTCAGCGCCTGCTCGCCGCGCGCCGGGGTGCCGATCCAGATCGCCGAGGCGATCGTTTCGGGATGCTCCACCGCGTGGCCGAGCACGAGCGGCGCGGCGCCCTCGGCTTGGAAGCCGAACAGGCGCGGCGCGACGTCCATCTCGCAGAAGCCGCGCCAGTAGGAGGTGATGTTGCCGGCGTTGCCCACCGGGATGCAGAGCAGGTCGGGTCCTGTGCCGCCCATGTCCTCGACCAGCTCGAATGCGGCGGTCTTCTGACCTTCGATGCGAAACTCGTTCACCGAGTTCACCAGCGAGATCGGATGGCGTTCCACCAGTTCGCGCACGAGCGCAAGTCCCCGGTCGAAATTGCCCTCCAGCGAGACGACGCGGGCGCCGTGGATCAGCGTCTGGGCGAGCTTGCCCATCGCCACGCGGCCCTCCGGGACGATCACAGCGCAGGTGATGCCCGCCCGCGCGGCGTAGGCGGCGGCGCTGGCGGCGGTGTTGCCGGTGGAGGCGCAGATCACCGCCTTGGCGCCCTCCCTGACGGCGGCGGACACCGCGCAGGTCATGCCGCGGTCCTTGAACGAGCCGGTGGGATTGCCGCCCTCACACTTCAGATACACCTCGGCGCCCACCATCTCGGAGACGATCGGCGCCGGCACGAGCGGCGTCGACCCCTCGAGCAGGCTCACCACCGGATCCCCCTCCGCGAAGGGAAGGTGGTCGCGATAGCGGTCGATCAGCGATGGGCGGGTGTGTACGAGCGTCAAACGAACTCCTCTTCTATCACCCTAATGGCGCGCGGCGTAGAGCGCAGGAACTCGAGCTCGCCGATCCGCTCGAGCGCCTCGCGCACGCGCGATTCGAGCAGCGGGTGGATCACCATCACCAGGCGGGCGTTCTCTTTGAGGCCGCGCTGCACGACGGACTTGATCGAAGCGCCCTGCTCGCCGAGCACCTGCGCCACCGAAGCCAACACGCCCGGCGTGTCGGCAACCTCCAGATGTATGTAGAAGGCGCTCTCCACGTCGCCGACGAGCGGCAGCGGATCGAGCGGGCAGAGCGGCGCCGAGGAGGCGAGCATCGTGCTCAGGACGTCGCCGAGCACCGCCGAGGCTGTCTCTTTCCCGCCTGCGCCCGGGCCGGACATCGTGATCTCGGTGATCGCCGGCGACTCGACCGTGACCGCGTTGTAAGGACCGCCCACCGACGCGAGCGGGTGACCGGAGTAGAGGAACGCCGGGTGCACGCTCACCGACAAACCTCCGTCCCGACGCTCGGCGGTGCCGATCAGCTTCAAGCCAAGGCCGAGCTCCTGCGCGTATTGCAGGTCGTCGGTCTTCAGGTGCTCGATGCCTTCGTAGCGCACGTCATCCAGACGCACCGAGGTGCCGAACGCAAGCCGCGCGAGGATCGCCATCTTGGCGGCGGCGTCCCGGCCTGAGACGTCCTCGCTCGGATCGGCCTCGGCATAGCCCTGGCGCTGAGCCTCGGCGAGCGCCTGCTCGTAGGAGAGGCCCTTGGCCATCTCGGTGAGCACGAAGTTGGTGGTGCCGTTGACGATCCCGTGGATCCGCTCCACGTGAGCGCCCGCGAGCGACTCGGTGAGCACGCGGATGACCGGCACGACGCCGGCTACAGACGCCTCGAAGCGCAGTTGCACGTCGTGCTCGCGCGCCGTCTCGAACAGCTCCTCGCCGTGCAGGGAGAGCAGCAGCTTGTTGGCTGTCACGACGTGCCTGCCGGCGCGCAACGCCGCCAGCACGTACTCGCGTGCCGGATCGACGCCGCCGATCAGCTCGACGATCAGCTCAGAGCCATCGAGCACCTCCTCGAAGGAGCCGCTGGCACGCGTCAGCACTCCGGCAAGCACCGGCGTACGGCCGGTGAGCGCCTCCATCTGGGACGAGCGCTCGGTCAACAGCTCGGCGAACGCCGACCCCACGGTGCCGTGCCCGAGCAGGCCGATCCGAAACGGCGCCAACTCGCTGCCGAGATCGGCTGTCATCGCGGTGGAGGGCTCAGCGGACATCGCGCGCGGTCAGGTCTTGCAAGCTCTCGCGCCTGACGACGACGCGCGCGTCGCCGTCCTTGCAGAACACCACCGGCGGGCGCGGCACGCCGTTGTAGTTGGAGGACATCGCAAATCCGTACGCACCCGTGGCGGGCGTGACTATCACGTCGCCCGGCTGCGGATCGTCGAGCAGCGCCTCGGAGACGATCACATCACCGGACTCGCAGTGCTTGCCCGCGAGCACGCACGGCGTCTGTCCGCCGAGCCGATCGGCGACGTGCGCTTCGTAGACAGCCCCGTAGAGCATCGGTCGCAGGTTGTCCGACATGCCGCCGTCGACCGCCACCCAGGTGGAGACGTTGCGCTTGACGCTCTCCACCGTGTAGAGCGTGACACCGGCGTTGGCGGTGAGCGAGCGGCCCGGCTCGATCAGCAGGCGCGCGCCGGCAGGCAGGCCGTTCGCGTGCGCGGCTTTGACAACCGCGGCGACGTACTCCTCGATGTCGGGCGGCTTCTGCTCTGAGGTGTACGCGACGCCCAAGCCGCCGCCCAAATCCCAGGTCGGGAACGTCCCGATCGCGCTCAGCGCGCCAGCCGCCCGCTCGAACGGCGCCAGCTCGAACAGCTGCGAGCCGATGTGCGCGTGCAGCCCGTCGAGCTCCAAGCCGTCCACCGAGCGCACGCGCTCGATCGCCGCCGGCACGTCGTCCATCGAGAAGCCGAACTTCGAGTTGGCTTGCCCGGTGGAGATCTTCTCGTGGGTGTCGCCACGCACGTCGGGGGTGACGCGGATCAACACCTTCTGCCGCCGCCCGGGATCGGCAAGCGTGGCGAGCCGATCGATCTCGTCGAAGTTGTCGATCACGATCAACCCCACGCCCGCGTCGAGCGCCATCCGCAGCTCGTGCACGGACTTGGCGTTGCCATGCATCAGGATGCGCTGCGCCGGAAAGCCGGCGTTCAGCGCCAGGTGCAGCTCGCCGCCGGAGGCGACATCGCACCACAGGCCCTCCTCGGCGAACAGCGCGAGCACGGCGGTGCAGGGAAACGCCTTGGAGGCGAACACCACCCCGAAGTCGCCGTGACCCGAGTCGGCGCCGGCGTGCACGAAGGCGCGCGCGCGGGAGCGCAGGTCGTCCTCGGCGACGACGTACGCCGGAGTGCCGAACTCGCGAGCGAGCTCGATCGTGTCGCACCCACCCACCTCCAAACGGCCCTGCTCGTCGATGCGGCTCCCGAGCGGGAAGACGCGCGAAAGGCTCGTTCCGGTAGCCATGTCCGGATTATGGCGACCGCGCGGCTCAGGCGGTTCGTGCGCGCGCGCGAACATGCCCGCTCGCGCGCGGGTGCCCGTCGGGCGAGCCCGGCTTGGCCAAGCCGCCGCGGTAGGCAAGCGCCGCGAGCAGCACCGCCCCGACCGCCATCGCCAGCACGCTCTCCAGCTGCGGCATGGTGAGACCGGCGAGCACCTCTTTGTTGCGGCGGATGAACTCCACGAGCAGCCGCTCCAGCCCACTCAGAATCAGATACACACCAAAAACCACCCCCGGCCTGACGCGGTCGCGCAGGCGCCACAGCAGGTAGGCGACGAGCCCCATCGCAAGCGTCTCGTACACGGGAGTGGGCTGCACCCTCACTCCCGGAGGCGTCGGCACCGTGCCGTGCGGATAGCCCATCGCCCACGGCAGTTTCGAGCGGATGCCGTAGTCGCCGTCGCCCGACACCTGACAGCCGATCCGCCCGATCGCATAGCCGAGCGCGAGCACCGTGACGCACATGTCCACCATCACCAGGTTCAGCACTTTGCGCCACTGCATCCAGCCGAGCACCAACACCGCCCCGCCGATCGCCCCGCCGTACCACACCAACCCGGAGCCCGAGAAGATGCTGCCGATCAGGTCATGCTTGACCTGCGAGTAGTTCTGGATCACGTAGTAGGCGCGCGCCCCCACAACCCCGCCGAGCAGGGCGGCGAACACGATCTCATACGCCCAATCCACCGGCTTGCCCAGCTCACGCAGGCGGCGTGCGATCACCAGGCCGCAAGCCAGGAAGCCGAGCGCGAACACAAGGCCGAACGTCTTGATCGAGATGCCCAGCAGATGGATTTCAGGCTTCATTTACCTTCCTGACTCTACAATCAAGGTTCATGGCGGCGCGACGCTCGAATTTCGGCAGGGACACCGGCCTGCAGGCCCGGATGCTGATGACGATGTTCCTGCTCGGACTCGTCTACGTGGTGCTCGTCGGGGTCCTGTTCGCGGTGGGCGCCGGCGCTGTGACGATCGCGGTCATCGCGGGCGCGCTGCTGTTCTTCCAGCTGTTCACCTCGGACAAGATCGCGCTTGCCACGCTCGGCGCCAAAGAGGTGTCGCCGCAGGAGGAGCCCGAGCTGCACGGGATCATCGAGCGCCTGTGCGTGCAGGCGGATCTGCCCAAGCCGCGGGTGTGCGTGATGGACACGCCGATGCCCAACGCGTTCGCCATGGGCAGATCGCAGAAGAAAGCAACCGTGTGCGCGACGACGGGCATCCTGCGCATGCTCGACAGCGCAGAGCTCGAAGGCGTGATGGCGCACGAGCTCACACACGTGATCAACCGCGACGTGATGGTGATGACGCTCGCCAGCTTCTTCGCGTCGCTCGCCGCGATGATCATCCAGTTCTCGTTCTTCTTCGGAGGGTTCGGCGGCTACGGGCGCAGCCGTGAAGAAGAGGCGGGCATCGAGATCGTGATGCTGGTGTCGATCCTCGTGTACGCGATCTCCTTCCTGCTGCTGCAAGCGCTCTCGCGCTACCGCGAGTTCGCAGCCGACCGCGGCTCGGCGGTGCTCACCGGCCGGCCGAGCGCGCTCGCCTCGGCGCTCATGAAGATCAGCGGCACGATGGAACGCATCCCGCGCGAAGACCTGCGCCGCGCCGAAGGCATGAGCGCCTTCTTCATCGTGCCGGCGCGCGCCAAGCAGTCGCTGATGAACCTCTTCTCCGACCACCCCTCGCTCGAGAAGCGCCTGGCGGCGCTCGCCCGGCTCGAGGCGCAGCTTCAGGGCACCTCCTAGCGGGCGCGCCGCCTGCCGCACGAGCGCTTAGGATCGACCGCGATGGGACTGCTCGACGCGCTCACCGGCCGCCACAAGGTCAAGGGGCCGGCGCCCGACCGCCTGTTCGCGATCACCACCGCCTACGTGGCGCTCGAAGCCGAGCACCAGATCAAGCCGGCGGGGGACGCCGCGATCGTCTTCCAGGCGCTGAAAACTGCCGAGTTCGAAGGCGCGATCAAGGACATGGAAGAGGTGGTGAAGGCAACCGGCGGCGAGAGCGGCGTGCAGGTGCACACCGAGGACGACTCGTTCGGCTACCGCTGGATGGTGCTCGACGGCGCGGGCGTGGAAGACCTCGCCGTCGGGATCAACGCCGTGTCCGGATCGATCGAGACAGCCGGGCACGGCGAGCGGCTGCTGTGCGCCGTGTTCGCCTTCCAAGACTCCCAGCGTCGCCCGGTGTACTTCATCTACAACTACAAGCGCGGCTACTGGTACCCGTTCGTGCCCGCCGGCACATCGGCGGCGACCAGCTCGACGGGTTCATACGGCTCCGGCCAAACCGGCGAACGCGCCACCGAGCGCGAGCTTCAGCTCAAGGCGCAGATGTCCGGCGAACTGCCGATCGAGCCGGAGCTGGAGCGGTGGTTTCCCCTCTGGGGAATCCCTATCTGACGGTGGGGGACGCCGCGCAGGGGCGTTCGATGAGCAGGTAGACCTCGCGGTTGGCGATCTCCCGGAAGCCAAGGCGCTCGTAGAGCTTCAACGCGCGGTTGTGGCGCTCGACGTGCGCGGTGACCCTCACCGCGCGTTCGTCCGCCTCGGCGAGCAGGTCTTCGAGCAGCGCCGTGCCGATCCCGGTGCCCCTGTAGTCGGGAAGCAGCGCGATGTCGAGCAGGTGGATGCCGTCATCGGCACGCTGCACGTACAGACGCCCCGCCGGCGAGCCGTCCACCAGGACGAGCTGAAAGCTCGCGTGTGGGTGGTTGGCGTCGTAGTGAGCCTGCTGCGCGCGGTGCTGGGAGCGCACGAACTCGTCCTTGCGCTCATCGCTCCACGGGAAGAGCGCCAGTTCCTCCGCGCGCGTGGAGGCGTACACGCGCAGGAGGAACGGCTCGTCTTCGGGTGCGATCGGCCGCAGCGTGACGCTGCTTCCAAGGCTCACGGACGCTGCGGGAAGATGCCTTCCAGGGCGATGCAGTAGACGATCGCGAGGCTCGGCATCATGTTTTCGTGCGGCAGCGACCCGCCCCCGGCGGGTTCGATCGAGTTGGGGTCCATGACGGCGGGCTGCGCAGGTTTGGCGGATTCGTATGCGTTGCCGGGTTTGCTCGTAGCGAGCGACATCTTTGGACCCGGCACCGGTTCGCCGCCACTGCGCGAGTCGAAACCCTGCATCGTGTGCGTGTGCGGAGGGACGGTCTGTTCGGTGAGCGTCACCGCGCCCGTGCCTTCCGCCTCGCCGACTTCATACGCGCGCAGACCCGGACCCTGGCCTGACCCGAGCGGGACCGTTCCGCGCAGATCGGGCAGCGCAAAGGTGGTCCGGCCGTCTCCGCCGTAAGCCGTGCCGAGAATCGAGAACAGTGCGGTGTATCGCGAGATCGGCAGTAGCTGCCCTTCACAGGGTGCCCATTCGCGGGGCGCCCAGCCGTAGGGAAGGGGGCGGATCTCACCGAGGAAGGGATCCATCGTCAGTGCTCCTTATTCTTGTGAAGGGTAGATGCCGAACAGGGCGATGATGTAGGTGATGCACAGCGAAGGCTGGCGGTTCTCGTGCGGAAGTCCACCGCCGGCGTTCGGGGCGACCACGCCCTGGTTGAGCGCAAGCGCCGGGGCCTGTTCGTCGTACATGGTGAAGCCGTTGGCGCCCGCCCCGAGCATATTGCCGGCAGGTGCTTCTTCTCCGGCTGTTTCGGTGCTTGCGCGCAGCTGGTGGGTGTGCGCTGGATACTGCGCCATGGTGAGCGTCACGTCTTCGACGCCTCCCTTGGCGCCGAGCGTGTAGTTGGAGAGCCCGGGTGCCTGGCCGACCGACAGAGCAACCCGTCCGCGCAGGTCGGGCAGCCCGAAGTTCTGCACGCCATCACCCCCGTAGGTGGTGCCGAGCAAGGTGAAGAGGGTGTCATATTCGGAGACCGGCAACAGCCGCCCGTCACAGGGCGCCCACCCCACGGGCGCGAAGTTGCCCGCAAACAGCCTGATCTCGCCGACGAATGGTTCTGCCATTTTGCGCGCTCCTTAGCTTCGAGATGGGAAGATGCCCTGCAGGGCGATGCAGAAGTTGAGCGCCAGATATGGCTGGCGGTTCTCGTGCGGCTGCTGCCCTCCCTGCGGCGTGATCGTGGACGGGTGAAGCGTTGTGGTCTTCGCCGGCGGAGGCGACTTCACGTACGGCTTGCCGGGCGACTTGGCCAGATAGTTTTCCTTGGGCACGGGCTTCGAGGCCGTGTTGGGCGACGCATCGATCATGTGCGTGTGCGCCGGCACCTGGTGCAGGTTGAGGGTGACGCTTTCGACGCCCGCGGTTTGACCGGGCAGCATCCCCGGCGCCGCACTCACGGCGACACGCCCACGCAGGTCGGGCAGGCCGAAGGTGGTGCGCCCGTCACCGCCGTAGATCGTGCCGAGCAGCGCGAAGAGCGCCTGGTAGCGGTTGATCGGCAGCAACTGGCCTTGGCACGGGGCCCAGTTGCGTGGCGTTATGCCAAAACCGAAAGTCCGTATCTCGCCTAGAAACGGCTCTGCCATCTGGCTCTCCTTTTTACGTTTCTCATGGGACCGGACATGTGCCGGGACTGAATGCTTTGTGCGCTTCGATCAAGACGGGCAACCCTCCGGGGGGCGCGGACAGGCTGTTTTCTTTCTCGAGCAGTTCTTCGACTTCGGCATTGGTGCCAGCGGCACCTTCTTTGAGGCCCTGGACCTTGAACGTCGAGGTCAGTTGCGGGGCGAGAATCATGGCATCGGCGTTGAAGGTCGCGGGGCCTTCAACGCCGGCAGCCTTGATGGTGTTGCCTTTGGCGTGCAGACAGAGGGTCTCGCCGTTGCGGGGTTCGGCATACATACCTTCATCCGAGTCCTGGTCGATCATTTCGATGGTGTTGTTCAACACCGTCGCGTTCAGAACAGCACCGGGATTTCCGGATTCTTCGTTGACCACCAGCCACATGCCCATCCCTTCGTGGTTGATAGACAGCACTGTGTTTTCGCTGATTTCGACAGTGGTTGTGTCGGATTTACCTTCGGCCACGATATTCATGCCGCCCCCGTTTTCAGACCCGGATCCTTCGACGGTCCTTTCGCCGATCGTGTTGTGCGCGATGATTCCATCCACGTGGGCGCTGGATTTGGATATCAGGCTGATCCCGAACTGAGCCTGATCTGCGATCGTGTTGTTGGCGACATCCAGCGTCAGCAGCGTGCCTGAGGTCGCCGGGAACAGGTCTATCCCCGAGCCTTTGCTGTTTGTTTTGTTGCCGAGGATCTTGTTGCTGGAGATCGTGACCGCTCCCGACAATCCCGTGCCGTAGACACCGTCGTGTTCCGGCGCCGTGACCACGGCGCCCCGCACGGTGTGGGCCGAGTAGCTCGTCACAACCGGGGTGCCGGGCGTTTGGGCGAGCGGGTAGAAGCCCGACCCCC
>JBQCGU010000045.1:0-39353 GCA_051955355.1 Solirubrobacteraceae bacterium
GCGCAGGTCTTGGCGTGGCGGGTGTGTGGCTGGCGGCGGTCGGCTCGCGTGATCGAGGAAATCGCAGCTGCGTTGGATGCTGGACGTGATCCCGCGCCCAGCGAGACCGTCGAGGGGATATAAGAGGCGGTAGACGCCTCATGGGTCGTCGCGGTGGGTGTTCGCTGGCGAGCCGGTGCTGGTGACGAGTTCGCCGTTGTTGGCGGAGCTTCGCCGGGTGCTGGCGTACCCGAAGCTCGCCAAGGCGATCCCCGACGGTCCGAAGCTCGCGGACCTCATCGAACTGTCCAGTGTCGTCGTCGAGCCGCAACGCGCCCCGTGGCAATGCTGGATCGACCGACGCTGCGTATAGAACCCCAGCGATGCCCAAGGATCGTCGCCGATGCCGGTTCATCGCCCACACCATAGGCGGTCGCGTCCCGTTTCCCGGGTGAAATTGGTTGGGTGTAGCTCTCCGCTCGGTGGTGATGTTAGGCGGCGATCGCCTCCTCGGTGTCGATCGTGGTCGGCGGTGGTTGGGGGTGGCGTAGTTTGCGTCGTAGCCGTTCGATCTGGGCGACGATGCTGGGCGTCATTCGGACACCGCGCCAGCCGCGGGAGGAGAGCTCCAGCACCGCCCAGATGAGCGACAGGGCGGAGGTCTCGCCGGGGAACCGTCCAATCGCCTTCGTGCGGCGGCGGACCTCCACGAACGTGCGCTCGAGCAGGTTGGTGGTCCTGATCCGCTTGCGGTGCTCTGTGGGGAACCGCAGATGTGTGACGAGCGCATCGAGGTCGCGCTCGATCACCGCGACAGCCGACGGGTAGGCCGTCCGGTAGTCGCTTGCCAGCGCCAGCAGTTGCTGGCGTGCCTCACCGGCGGAACGGGCTTCATCGAAGGTCTTCCACCAGCGTGCCTTGACCTCGGCGTGATGGCGTTCGGGCAGCTTGCTCGTGACGTTGCGCAGCGCGTGGATCGTGCACCGTTGCTCCAGAGCGTGCGGCCACAACTCTCTGACGGCGCCTTCCAGATCCCCGGGGCGCCGTCGGCGATCACCAGCGCCGGGGAGCGCAGACCGCGGGCGATCATGTCGCGCCCGAACGCGAGCCAGTTCTCATAGCTCTCACGCGATCCGAGCTGCAAGCCGAGCAACACCTTCGAGCCCTGCAACGTCACGCCCCAACAGACCAGGACGCCCTCCGCGGGCGTGTCGTCGGGTCGCAACTTCAGGTAGATCGCATCAAGGAACAAGTAAACGACGTCGTGCGCCTCCAACCGCCGCCTGCACCACTGGCGGTAGCGCTCGCGGGTGTCCTCGCAGATCCGCGAGACGGTGCTCTTGGACGCGACCGGCGCCTCGAACACCTCCTCCAAACCGCCTCGATATCGCGTGTCGAGAGGCCGCGAAGGAAACCTGAGATCACCAGCGACTCCAGGGCATGGGTACGCGCCACGCCCTTGCCGAGCACCTTACTCTCGAACCCCAGCGCGGCCGCGTTGCGGACCCTGGGACGCTCCAGGCGCACCGGCCCGCTCGTCGTCTTCACCGTCCGCGGCTCATAACCGTTGCGGTGGCTGACCGGCTCTCCAGCGCGCTCGTAGCGCGCCCGGCCGAGGAACTCGCTGACCTCATCCTCCAGCGCCTGCTGCAAGATCAGCCGCGCTCCCAGGCGGCCAACCGTCTCGATCGGATCCTGATCGCCGGCCACACCGGCCAGCACCTCATCCAGCTCTGCGCGAAACCTCTCGCTCGGGGCTACCTTCTCCATGCGGGCGTACCTCCATCGCTTCGTCGTGTCAGGACAAAGCGGAGGCTACGCCCGCCTCTTCAATTCCCCCGGATCATGAGACGCGACCGTCCGGCGCGCCGCTATGATCCAAGACACGTAGGCACAGCCCAAATGGAGGCAGAGCCATGACTCGCAGCGAGACACCCGCAGGCACACCCGTCATCGAGATGACGGACGAGGAGTATCGAGACTTCCTAGATCGGGAGGCTCATGCACGCCTGGGCATCTCCGTAGCGGAGTTCGAGCAGCGCTATACAGCAGCCGAACTCGACGACGCTGATCCCGATGTCCCGCTGCTCGCAATGTGGACCGGCATGGGGCAGAACGGCCATCAGGTCGCCGCGTAGCGTCGCTCAGGCGTTCGCCGATCACCTCAATGGCGTACTGAACCGGACCGTCACCGACGCGCGGCTCACGCTGCTCGCCCACCATCGCGACGCGTGTCGATTCACGCTTGGCCACTGGCACGACCAGAGCCCGAGATCTTTCGCCCTCGACGGCAGCGGCCTGCGGCTCATGGTGTCGCAGACGATTAAGGTGGAGGGCGACAAGTGCCACACCGCGGATTACGCCTACCGGCTGTCGAGCGCCGACACAAAGGACACATGGCTGCTGCGCTGGGAGTACTTTCGGGCGCCCCCAAGGACTACCCGTATCCGCTGGCGCACCTCCACATAATGCCGCGTTGACCGATGCGAATGCGGAGGGACTGCTAGACAAGCCTGCGGCGCACATGCACATCCCGACGGCCCGCACCGCTCTGGAGCTCGTGCTGTGGCACTTGATTGCCGAGTGGGACGTCACTCCCAGGCGCGAGGACTGGCAGGAGTTGCTCGAAGACTCGCTCGACGGGTTGGAGAGCCGCCGCCGAGTGCCGTGAGGACTGGCCCCGGGCGTTCACGGACAATCTCGGGTTGACGAAGCCCCGCCGCACGCCCGGGCGCCCGTAATCTGCTGGGTGCATTCCGAACGCTGGAAGGGGGAATTCATGAGTAGCGAGAGTCAGGAGTCGGCGACGGCCGTAGAGGAGTCCCTACGTGTCTGTTCGCATTGCTCGACTGCGACAAAGGGCGACGGCGCCTTTTGTCCTGCCTGCGGGCGCCCGTACGTGAAGCGCCAGCGTCTGTCAAAGCGGGTCCGGATCAGCCTTGCCTCCGGAGTCGTCGTCTTGATATTGGGGGCGGAGGTGCTGCCGTTGCGTTGAAGCTAAGTCACGACAGCGCTGTCGCCAAGCAGCACCGGGAAGAGAAGACACACGCTGAAGAACTAGCGGACGGACTCCCACCCGTCGAGTTCGAGCAGACGACGGAGAAAGCCAGCACACAATAGAAACAGTGATCTGCCATAGCCTCCAAGAAGGCCGGAGCGGTTCACTCTATGCGGTACGCGTGCTCAGATGTTGCCATCCGTGACCTCGAGGCTTGGGTCCGCAGACTTGAAGATTTCGAAAATCTTCCGTACAACCCGTCGCGATCCTCCGCCGCCAGTGATGCCGTGAGCGGAAACGATCTGGACTTCCCGATGACCGGGATCGTTGAAGACGTACATATGGACGGGCGTGCCGCCCGACCTGGCGGCTGTCATAACGCCATAGATCTGGGTGCCGATGGAGAAATCAGGTTGTCTGTCGGCACGATCTAGGGGAGACACCGTCGGCTCATAGAACCCCGCCTGCATCAGGCCGGCAGTGCCGCCAGCAGCCTTGGGAATGAGTTCCATCGCCTTTCCGAACTTGCCGTTGGCGGCGCCGGCGGCCTTCTCGAACACGTCGCGACAGTTTGGTACCGACAGAGCCGTCCGAAACACAACACCCTTCTGTGCCACTTGCTTTCCTCTCCATGTAGCGGTTTAGCCCGACCTGCGTACGCACCCGAGCGCGGTCACATCGACAGGATCGCAACCCTACATGCCGGGACGCCTGTATGCGTTGACATTTCTGGTTCTTGGAACATCATGGTGGCATCGGCGCGGAGTGGTGGGGCGTGGGTGCAATGCAGTCCATGGCCTCGCCGCTCAGTTCGTCGGCGATCCCGGGCATCGCGTGGTCTTCCGCGTCGTAATGAAATCGTTGTGTCGGGCTGGCCGATCGTCATGCCACCGTAATGCGCGCGTATCGATACTGGGGTTGGTTTGCACGGAGACCTGCTCGACGGCAGCGACTGAGCTTGCGCTACGGCCCCCGTGTGGTTAGCTGGCTTTGCTGATGCGCCCGTTCGGCTTCCTGTTGACGTCTGAGCCGCCTTCCAGGCGCGTCGGTCTGCTTGTCGCGCTCGGCCTGGTGGCGTTCTCGACGCTTCTCCTCTACCCGATCAAGCAGGTCGCGCCTGCAGTGTCGCTGGGCGTCGTCTACATGCTCGCGGTCCTGATCGTGTCGATCACCTGGGGAGCCTGGCTTGGCGTTGGCACCGCCGTGTTGAGCGCGCTCGCGTTCAACTACTTCCATATCCCGCCCGTGGGCCGTCTCACGATCAGGGACCCTGAGAACGTGGTGGCGCTCGTGACGTTCGTGGTGGCTGCCGTGTTCGCCAGCTCCGTTGCAGAGGTGACGCGCGCCCGAGCGAGGGAGGCAGCCGACCGTAGGCAGGAGGCGGATTTGGCCGCAGAGATGGCGCGGTTGTTGTTGCGCGGAGGGCGTCTGGGCGAAGACCTTCCCACGGCGGCGGCGCGACTCTCGCAAGCGCTCGGCCTTTCCTCGGCGGCGATCGAGCTCGAGGCGGTTGCTGGCGAGGAGCGGCGTATCGCCTTTCCCTTGCGGGAAGGCCCGCGGCGCCTTGGCACTCTGTTGGTGCCCTCAGACACCCCGGAGGGGACACTGCGCCGCTTGCAGGAGCGGATCGTGCCCTCGCTCGAGGGGCTGCTGAGCGCGGCGCTTGAGCGGGAGGCGTTGTTGACCGATGTCGTTGAGACTTCGGCGCTGCGCCGCGCCGACGTCGTGAAGACCGCCCTGTTGCGCGCCGTATCTCATGACCTGCGCTCACCGCTGACAGCGATCTCCACGGCAGGCGAGGCGCTCGATTCGCCTTCGATCGCCGGGACAGAGCGCAGAGAGATGGTGGGCATCGTCCGCGAGGAGACACGGCGACTGTCGCGGCTGGTTGACAACCTGCTCGACCTGTCTCGCCTGGAAGCCGGGGTTGCGGAGCCGCGAGTGGCATGGACGTCTGTCGATGAGGTGATCCGCTCAGCCCTGGACGACATCGGCGCCCGCCCGGAGGAGTTCTCGTTGTCGATCGACCGTGACCTGCCGCTCGTGCGAGCTGACCCAGCGCAGCTCGAGCGTGCGTTCGTGAACGTGATCGAGAACGCGCGCCGCCACAGCGGCGGGCATCCGGTGTCGGTGCGAGCACGCGCGGTGCGAAGCCTGGCTGCCGCCGAGCACACGTACTTCGAGCAGGACGCCGACGCAACGCGCCCTGCCGGCGACCGGCTGGTGGTGCGAATCGTGGACCGCGGGCCGGGCATCCCGCCCGCCCAGGTCGAACGTGTATTCGAGCCTTTCTACCGGGCGGGCACCACGCAAGGTGGGCATCGAGGCTCGGGCTTGGGCTTGGCTATCGCCCGCGGGTTCGTCGAGTCCAACGGCGGACGACTTCACGTAGAGTCGCTGCCCGGTCAAGGTGCCACCTTCGTGTTCGAGCTGCCATTGAGCCGCACCCAAGCACCGCCGGGTGCAAACAACCTTCCGCAGGCAAGCCGGGAGCAAACGCGGTGAGCCTGCAAGCCTCACCGCAACCGCCCCCAAAGCGCGTCCTCGTCGTGGACGACGAGCCTCAAATCCTGCGCGCGCTGCGGGTGGTTCTGCGCGACGCCGGGTTTGAGGTTGTGCCCGCCGAAACCGCCGCCGAGGCGCTCGACCGTGCGGCGGTGCGGCCTCCCGAGGCGGCGATCGTGGATCTGATGCTGCCTGACATCGACGGCGTCGAGGTCACACGCCGCTTGCGCGAATGGAGCGAGATGCCGATCCTCGTACTGTCGGCGATCGGTGAGGAGGATCAGAAGGTCAAGGCGCTGCAAGCCGGCGCGGATGACTACATCACCAAGCCCTTTGGCTCGCGGGAGCTGGTTGCTCGCCTACAGGCGGCGTTGCGTCGCGGCGGTCGTGCGGAGGAGGAGCCGCGCATCGTCTCCGGCGAGCTCGCGATCGACCTGGCCGCGCGCACGGTGGAGCGAGCGGGCGAGATGGTTCACCTGACCCCGATCGAGTTCGACCTGCTCCGGGTTCTGGCCCGCAACCGCGGACGGTTGATGACCCATCGAGCGCTTCTCAAAGACGTTTGGGGTCCGGAGTACGTAGACGACGTTCAAACCTTGCGTACTCACATCGCGCGCCTGCGCGCCAAGATCGAGCCCGAAGGTGGCGCTCCCCGCTACATAGTCACCGATCCGGGCGTGGGCTACCGCTTCAACGGATAACCGACACGAGATCGTCATACCGGCGCCCGCAATCGTCATGCGAGCGTCACGCCATGTGGCTGATACTCGGCTCATGGACGTGGTGGCGATCTTGCTGAGCGCGGGTGTGTTCGCCCTGCTGCTCTTGCTCGTTGGAGGCATCGACCGGATATGAGCGCAGCGACCGGTGCTTTGATCGCGCACATGAGCGGTGCCGACGTGTTCGGCCTGGTTGTTTGCGTGCTGGTGATCGTTTATCTGTTCTACGCCCTGATCCGAGGGGAGAGGTTCTAGCGCCATGACCGTCACCGGCTGGCTGACGATCCTTCTGTTTGCTGCGATCCTCACCGGACTGGCGCTGGCGCTCGGCCGCTACATGGCCCGTGTCTACACCGGGGAGCGGGTGCTGCTCTCACCACTTCTGGGTGGTTCCGAGAAGTTTCTCTATCGGCTGTTGCGCGTCGACCCGAGTCGCGGACAGGACTGGAAGGCGTATGCCCGCAGCCTCTTGATCTTCTCGCTCGCCGGCTGGTTGTTGCTCTACCTGATCCTGCGCACCCAGAACGCCTTCTACGTGCCGCACCTGCTCAACCCGCAGGGTTTTCACTCAGGCACCTGGGATGTGACGTTCAACACCGTCTCCTCGTTCGTTACAAACACGAACTGGCAGTACTACAGCGGAGAGACGACGATGAGCTACCTCAGCCAGATGACGGGGCTCACCGTGCAGAACTGGCTCTCGGCGGGAGTGGGGATCGTCGTCGCCGTTGCGCTCGTGCGCGGCATCTGCAACCGCAGCGGCAAGATCCTCGGCAACTTCTGGCAGGACCTGGTGCGCACGATCCTCTACGTGCTCGCGCCGATTGCCACGCTCGGCGCGCTCGTGCTCGCCTCCCAAGGCGTGATCCAGAACTTCTCCCGCTATCTCACCGCCCACACGCTCACCGGACTGACGCAGACGATCGCCATGGGGCCGGTCGCATCCCAAGAGGCGATCAAGCTGGCTGGCACCAACGGAGGGGGGTTCTTCAACACGAACTCCGCGCATCCGTTCGAGAACCCGACGGCTTTCACCAACTTCTTCGAGATGCTGCTCGTGCTGCTGATCCCGGCGGCGCTGGTGTTCATGTACGGCCGGATGACCGGCAACCGTCGCCAGGGGTATGCGATCTACTCGGCGATGATGCTGATGTTCCTCGGCGCCGTAGCGGTCGCCTATGTCGCAGAGGCGCACGGCTCGCCCGCGCAGCACGCCGCGGGTCTGCACACCCATTCGATCGCGGGGTCGGGCGGCGGCAACATGGAAGGCAAGGAGCAGCGGTTCGGGATCGCCGGCTCGGCGCTGTTCGACGTGGTGACCACCGCCACCTCGTGCGGGGCGGTGAACAGCGCGATCGAGTCGTTCACCGGCATCGGAGGCGCCGTGCCGTTCGCCAACCTGTCCGCGAGCGAGGTGATATTCGGCGGCGTCGGCACCGGCTTGTATTCGATCCTGCTGTACGTTCTGCTTGCCGTGTTCATCGGCGGGCTGATGGTGGGGCGCACGCCGGAGTGGCTTGGCAAGAAGATCGAGGCACGCGAGATCAAGCTGGCCGGCTTGGGCATCCTCGTGACGCCGCTGGCGGCGCTGCTCTGCACGGCCACCGCCACAGCGAGCAAAGCCGGTCGCGCCTCCATCTCGGCGGCAGCCACCGGCCCACAGGGATTCTCCGAGACCTTCTACGCCTACCTCTCCCAAGCCAACAACAACGGGTCGGGGTTTGCGGGCTACACCGGCTATGTTCAACCCACCGCCGGCAATGTCGGTGCACACGGGATCACGTTCGCCAATCTCTTGGGCGGCTTTGACATGGTGCTCGCCCGCTACGCGCCGATCCTGTTCGCGCTCGCGGTCGCCGGAGCGCTCGCCGGCAAGCGGGTGAGCCCCGCGGGGCTCGGGACGATGCGCACCGACAACCCCACGTTCGTGGTGCTGCTGATCGGCGTGATCGTGATCGTCGGCGCGCTCACGTTCTTTCCCGCGCTGCTGCTCGGTCCGATAGTCCAAGGACTCACAGGACACCTCTACTGATGCGCCGCGACGCCGTGACAGCCCTCATCGCGCTCGTGGTGTTCACCGTGCTGCTTGGGATCGTTTACCCGTTTGCGATCGCAGGCGTCAGCCAGGTCGCCTTCTCCGGCGACGCCAACGGCCAGAAGGTTTATGTGAACGGACGTCTCGTCGGCTCGCGCATCATCGGCCAGCAGTTCACCAACCGAGACGGCACGCCGGACCCACGCTACTTCCAGAGCCGCCCGTCGGCCACCGCCCCGCCGAACAACGCCGCCGCCAGCAGCTTCTCCAACCTTGGGCCTAACAGCAACGTCACCGAGCAAGCAATCGCTGAGCACATGAAGGCTTACCTGGAGCTGGAGAAGCCCTATGACCCGACGCTCACACCCGCGACTGTCCCGGTGGATGCCGCCAACAGCTCCGCCTCCGGCCTTGACCCCGAAATCTCCCAGGCGAACGCTCGCATCCAAGCGCATCGCATCGCCGCAGTGCGGCATCTGCGGCTTTCCGTCGTGGATCGCCTCCTCTCCACCTATACATCAGCGCGCGGTTTGGGCTTCTCCGGCGAACCGGGCGTGAACGTGCTCGAACTGAACCTCGCACTGGACCGACTCGCAAGAGGGGTTGCGGGATGAGTGCCGTGAACGCCACGCGCGAGCGACAGGCGATCTCGCTGGTTGCGCCCCAGATCGTCAAGCGCGCCCTGCTCGACAGCATCCTCAAGCTCGACCCGCGCGTACAGGTGCGCAACCCCGTCATGTTCGTCGTGGAGATCGGGTCGGTCATCACCACAACCACATGGATGATCCAAGCGTTCGGCGGCAAACCGTTGGGCGGCGGTCACGAGCCTGCTTGGTACACGTTCCTGATCGCCCTGTGGCTGTGGCTGACGGTCATCTTCGCCAATCTCGCCGAGGCGTTCGCAGAGGGCCGGGGACGCGCTCAAGCCGCCACGCTGCGCACGATGCGCAAGGAAACCGTCGCTCACATGCAAGACGGGACCACCAAGGCCGCCTCCGATCTCCTACGCGGCGATGTGGTGGTCGTGCACGCCGGAGAGCTGATTCCCGGCGACGGGACGGTGATTGAGGGCATCGCCACCGTTGACGAGTCGGCGATAACAGGCGAGTCGGCGCCCGTGATCCGCGAGTCGGGAGGCGACCGCAGCGCGGTGACCGGCGGCACGCGCGTCACCTCGGACCGCATCGTCGTCGAGATCACCCAGGAGCCGGGCCGCTCGTTCCTCGATCGCATGATCGCTCTTGTGGAGGGCGCCGAGCGGCGCAAGACCCCCAACGAGATTGCGCTGAACATCCTGCTTGCGGCACTCACGCTGATCTTCGTCATCGTCATCGCCACCCTGCGACCGTTCGGTTTGTTCGCCGGCACGGCGATCTCCGAGACCACCCTGATCGCGCTGCTCGTCGCTCTCATCCCGACAACGATCGGCGCGCTGCTGTCAGCCATCGGGATCGCCGGCATGGACCGCCTGGTGCGCCGCAACGTGCTCGCGCTCTCCGGACGCGCGGTGGAGGCGTCCGGTGACGTGGATGTGCTGCTGCTGGACAAGACCGGCACCATCACGCTCGGCAACCGCCAGGCATCCGAGTTCATTCCCATGCCCGGAGTGCACGAGTCAGAGCTGGCGGAGGCTGCGCAACTCGCCTCGCTGGCGGATGAGACTCCGGAGGGCCGCTCGATCGTCGTGCTCGCCAAGCAGTACGGCATCCGCGAGCACGACATGACTCACGCGCAGGCGCGCTTCGTGCCGTTCACCGCCCAGACGCGGATGAGCGGCGTGGACCTCGACGGCCAGCAGCTGCGCAAGGGCGCAGGCGACGCGATCGTGCAGTTCGTGGCAGCCGAAGGCGGTCACGCGCCGCCGGCTCTCTCCGAGCACCTGGAGCGCATCGGGCGGGAAGGCGGGACGCCTCTCGCGGTCGCGCGCGACAGCCAGGTGCTCGGCGTCGTCCACCTCAAGGACACGATCAAGGAAGGGATGCGCGAGCGCTTCGAGCACCTTCGCGCAATGGGCATCAAGACCGTGATGGTGACAGGCGACAACCGCCTGACAGCCGCCAAGATCGCCCAGGAGGCCGGCGTGGACGACTTCCTCGCCGAAGCCACACCCGAGGCGAAGCTTGAGCTGATCCGCTCCCAGCAACAGGACGGGAGGCTCGTGGCCATGACCGGCGACGGCACCAACGACGCGCCGGCGCTCGCGCAAGCCGACGTGGGCGTAGCGATGAACACGGGCACCCAGGCCGCGCGCGAGGCGGGCAACATGGTGGACCTCGACTCCAACCCCACCAAGCTCATCGAGATCGTGGAGGTGGGCAAGCAACTGCTCATCACTCGCGGCGCGCTCACCACGTTCTCGATCGCAAACGACGTAGCCAAGTACTTCGCCATCCTGCCGGCGATCTTCGTGGCGACGTGGGCAACCACCCCGGGGGGCACGGGACCGCTGCACGTCCTGAACGTCATGGGTCTCGGCAGCCCACGCTCGGCGATCGTCTCGGCGATCGTCTTCAACGCGCTGGTGATCCCGCTGCTGATCCCGCTCGCGTTGCGCGGGGTGCGCTACAGGCCGGTCGGCGCGAGCGCGCTGCTGCGGCGCAACCTGCTGGTCTACGGCGTGGGCGGGATCGTCGCACCGTTCGTCGGGATCAAGCTGATCGACCTGATCGTCCACAACCTGCTCGGTGCCTGATCGCTCACGCCTACCGCCGTTGGCGAGAATGTAGGGCGTATGTCCTCTGACGGGCCAGCCTCGTCTCGGCGCGGGCGCCTCAAGGTGTTCATCGGCATGGCAGCCGGGGTCGGCAAGACCTACCGGATGCTCCAAGAGGGCCGCGCCGAAGCTGAGGATGGCCGCGACGTGGCGATCGGATATCTGGAGCCGCACGGCCGCGAGGAGACGAGCGCTCAAGCCGAGGGGCTGGAGGAGCTGCCCCCTCGGATGATCGACTATCGCGGGGCACCCCTCCCCGAGATGGACCTTCCGGCTGTGCTGGCCCGCAAACCCGAGCTCTGCCTGATCGACGAGCTGGCGCACACCAACGCGCCGGGCACCGAGCACGAGAAGCGCTACGAAGACGTGCAAGACGTCCTCGAAGCCGGCATCGACGTGTTCTCCACCGTCAACGTCCAACACCTGGAGAGCCTCAACGATCAGATCATCCAACTCACCGGCACTCGCGTAAGAGAGACGATCCCCGACGAAGCGCTCGCCGGCGCCGACGAGGTGGTGCTGGTGGACCTCACTCCGGAGGCTCTGATCGAGCGGCTGCGCGCCGGCAAGGTGTATCCCCGTGAGCGCGTGCCGGCGGCGCTCAACAACTTCTTCAAGATCGAGAACCTGGCAGCGCTGCGCGAGACCGCACTGCGGCATGTCGCCGAGGGCGTGGAGATCAAGCGCCTTGCCCCTGCGCCTGTCCCGATCAGGCGCGACGAAGGGCTCGCGCCCGGGCAGGGCGCACCTCAGCCGATCAGCGAGCGCCTGCTTGCGCTGGTTGCGCTCGCGCCGCACTCAGAGCGGATCGTGCGCCGCGCCGCGCGCTCAGCCGAACGGCTCGGCGCCCGACTTGACGTGCTGATCGTAAGACCGCCCGGAAAGACCCCCGGTGTCGAGGACCGCCAGCAGCTCGAGTCCCTGCGCCGACTCGTCGCCATGCTCGGCGCCCGCCTGATCGTGGAAGAGGGAGAAGACGTAGCGGCAATCGCCATCGGCATGGCACGCCGGCTCGGCACCACCTATGTGCTCATGGGAAGTCCCGCGCCGCGCCGCGGTGTGAAGCGCTTCAGGGAGTCTCTGCTGACACGGTTGCTCGAGAGTCTGCCGGGAGTGGATGTGCGGATCATCGCCGATCCCGCACTACGAGAAGAAACGCACGCCGACTAGAGACCGCGAACAGCTCAGATACGTACAGTGCGTGTTGTGAGTCGCAGAGACTTGCTCGTATTGCGTCGCGTGATCCTGCTCGAACCTCGTAGGTGCGGCTTGCCGGCGTAGGGGATGCGCGGGCAGGCATCGCCGGCTGTGGCGTGGACGACGCCTACCCTTGAGCGGATGCCCGAGGGAGACACGATCCACCGCGTCGCGAACCGCTCGCCTCGCCGCGCATGGCTTCTGCTGAACGGCGGCGAGGGCGAAGCCGTGCAGTTCGACGGCCCGGTGCTCGAGCTTCGACGCGAGTCCGAGCTTCGGCGCGATCCGCGGGTCGCTGCGCTCGGGCCTGACGTCCTTGCCGAGGATTTCGACGCCGACGGGGTGCTGCTGAGGCTGCGCAGAGGCGATCCGGCTCGCGCATTGGGCGAGGCGCTGCTCGATCAGCGAGTGGTTGCGGGCATCGGCAACATTTGGAAGGCGGAGGCGTGCTTTGCCGCCGGCGTCGATCCCTGGCGGGCGACACGGGATGTGGAGGACTCAGATGCAACCGCTGTGCTCCAGCTCGCCCGCGAGCGTATGTCCGAGTCGGTTCGCGACGGTTTTCGTGCACGACCGAGGGCGGTGTACAGGCGCGCCGGGATGCCGTGCTCGCGCTGTGGCACGACGATTCGCAATCGCACCCAGAGAGAGCAGGGTCGCGCCACCTACTGGTGCCCTGGCTGCCAGCGCTGAGCGATGCGTCGGACGCTCGCGAGGAGGGATTTGCCTCGTGCTGTCGATTTCCGCGCTGCTCGTTTGTCTTACACGCATCGCTCTGTCAAACAGGAGGTTCCAAATGAAGTTCATGCTGTTGATCCACCAGGGCAGCACCCCGACGCCCGACGATCCTGAGGCGTGGGGCGGGCTCTCGGCTGAGGAGCAGCAGGCGGTGTACGCCGACTACCAGGCGCTCAACGAAACGCCCGGTGTGACGCCCGGCGTGCGGATGCAACCGCCCGATATGGCCACCACCGTGCGGGTGGACGACGGTCAGACGCTCGTGACGGATGGGCCGTTCGTGGAGATGAAGGAGGCGCTGGGCGGCTACCTGTTCTACGAGGCGGACGATCTCGACGCCGCGATCGCGCTTGCCGCTCGGATCCCCGCCGCGCGCATGGGGGGCGCGATCGAGGTGCGCCCGATAATGGGTTGACGATGCACCAAGCGACTCTCGAGCGCACGTTTCGCGAGCAATGGGGTCGCGTCCTTGCGTCCATGGTTGGCTTCTTCGGCGACTTCGAGCTTGCCGAGGAAGCCACCCAGGACGCCTTTGCGGTCGCCGCCGGGCGTTGGCGGCGGGACGGGACGCCGACCAACCCCGGCGCATGGTTGATGACCACCGCGCGCAACCGGGCGATCAACCGGATAAGACGCGATCGAACGCTCGCCGCCAAGCTGCCGCTCGTCGAGAAGCGCGAGCCCACGGGGGGCGAAGACGACGACGATGAGAACCCGCGTTTCCCGGATGAGCGGCTGGAGCTCATCTTCACCTGCTGCCATCCAGCGCTCGCGATCGACGCGCAGGTGGCTCTCACGTTGCGCACGCTCGGCGGTTTGAGCACCGGCGAGATCGCGCGTGCGTTCCTCGTGCCCGAGCCCACGATGGCTCAGCGGCTGGTGAGAGCCAAGCGCAAGCTCAAGGCGTCTGGGATGCCGTTTCGGGTGCCCGCCGAGCCGCTGCTCGCCGGGCGGGTGAAGGCGGTGCTCGCGGTTGTCTACCTGATCTTCAACCAGGGGTATTCGGCGCCCGCGACGCGAGGAGAGCTGGCGGGCGAGGCGATCGCGCTGGGGCGCATGCTCGCCGGGTTGATGCCCGAAGAGCCTGAGGTGCATGGGCTGCTTGCGCTCCTGCTGCTTCAGGATTCGCGACGCAACGCTCGCGTGCGAGACGGAGAGCTCGTGCTGTTCGCCGATCAAGACCGCTCGCTCTGGGACGCAGCGCAGATCTCCGATGGGCATGAAGCGCTCGATCGCGCTTTGGCGCTCGGCGGCGAAGGGCAGTACACGCTGCAGGCGGCGATCGCCTCGCTTCACACCCAAGAGCCGCGTGACTGGGGGCAGATAGCGGCGCTCTATCGCAAGCTCGCCGGCATCACCTCCTCACCGGTGGTGGAGCTGAACTTGGCGATAGCCGTCGCCGAGCACCAAGGTCCGCGCGCGGGACTCGAGCTGCTCGATCGCCTGCCGCTCGAGGAGCTGCACTATCTCCACTGCGCCCGTGGCGAGCTGCTCAGCCGCCTGGGGCGCGTCGAGGACGCCCGCGCCGCCTACCGCCGCGCGTTGGCGCTCACGCCGGACGACAGCGAGCGCCCGCTGATCGAGCGGCGGCTGTCCGAGCTGGACGCCGCCAACCCGGTCGCCGTGGCGGACACCGCCAGCTCGAGGGTTGGAGCCTGAAGGCGCCAACGTGCCGGCGGGGCTGCCGCAACCACTACCGACGGACGGCTCCCGCCGAGAAGGCAGGCGATCTCCACATAGCGCGCGCCGATCGAGGTGGTGTAGGAGTCCTGCACGCATGCTGCCGATCGATGCGCGAAGCGCAGGTTGCGCGTGGCGGCGAGCAGGCGAACGTCGCGGTTGCCCTCCGCCCGGTTGTGGCGTATGCGGAACGTCTCCCAGTTTGACTGCCGCTCCTCGCCTTGGCGCGGGGTGAGGTTGAGGTAGCCGAGATACCCGCCCGCCCTGTCGCGCAGCGCCGCCGACAGCGACCCGCGGTCGCCGGCAACGGTGGTCCAACCGCGCGGGTAAGCCAGGATGGCTCCATCGGACGCCCGCGCCAGCTTCCATCCCACGGGCGGTGTGTGAGGACGCAGCCAGGAGAAGGCGCCGGCGGCGGCGTGGCGCCCTGAGGGTGCGCCGGGCGCTGAGGGCGCATGGGCGAACGGAGTGTGGGGGGCGGGGCTCTGGGATCGCCGAGCCACCGCACCCCCACATCCTGCAGCCGCCAGCAGCGCGAGGGCGGCCGCCGACACCTCTACCCCTCTAGAGGTTGCCGTCACCGTCGCTTGGGCCGCCGTTGTTGTCGGCGTCCTGGTCTCCTCCGTTGTTCTGGGGGATTGCGCTCGAGCCTGCCGACCCTTCCGAGCCGCTGGAACCCGTGGAGCCGCTCGAGCCCGACGAGCGTTCGCCGCTCGAGGATTCGCTCGATCCGGAGGAGCCTTCCGGGGAAGATTGGGAGGAGGGTGCGCGGGGTTTGCCGCTGCCGTTCGAGCTCGTGGAGCTCGAGCCGCCGCACCCGCTCGCGGCGAAAGCGAGCATCAAGCCCACGCTGAGCAGGCTGGCGACGCGTGTGCGTGTGTCAAACATCGGCATCACCGTCGTGCGGGACGCTCTTGCTGAGCGCGTCGTGTGGGGCTGCGGTGCTGGGCATGCTGCTCCTCTCTGCGCCCTCGGCGCTGAAGATCGATTGTCCATCGAACACACAGACGCCGTTCGGTGGTGGTCCTTCCCGGCGGTGTCGGAGATGCCTCCGAGGCGCTCACTAGCCTTGCAGGTGTGCGTGTGAGGCGGATACAGCCGACAGGTGCGCAGTTGCATGGGCGCTTCGCGGTCATCGACCTGGGATCCAACTCGTTTCGGATGGAGATCTTCAGCGAAACCGCCGACGGCAGCTGGGAGCGCGAGCACGACATGGCTCGGGCGGTGCGCGTCGGGGAAGGGCTCTCCAGCACGGGCAGGCTCGGCCAGGCGGCGATCGAGCGTGCCCTGGGGGCGCTCGAAGAGTTCGCGTCGGTGTGCCGCGAGCACCGCCTGAGCGGCCACGCGGTCGACGCGGTCGCCACGAGCGCGATCCGTGACGCCGACAACGGGTGCGAGCTGCTCGAGCTCGTGCGCGAGCGCACCGGTCTGGAGGTGCGTGTGCTGAGCCGCGAGCAGGAGGCGCGCTACGGCTTCCTGGCGGCGATCAACTCCACCGCGCTCACCGACGGCTGCGTGCTCGACCTCGGCGGTGGGTCGCTGCAACTGGTGCGTGTGAGCGCCAGGCTGGCACGCGACACGGTGTCCAAGCGGTTGGGCGCTGTGCGTATGACCGAGCGCTTCCTCGAGGGGGAGAAGCCCGCCACGCACGAGCAGCTTCAGGCGTTGCGCGCCCATGTGACGCGCAAGCTGGCGCCCATCCAATGGCTGCCAACCTCGGACCCGCACCTCGTCGGGTTGGGCGGGACGGTGCGCAACCTGGCGGCAGCCGCCGAGCGAGCGCAGGGCTTGCCAGCCGACGAGGTGCACGGTTTTTCGATCCGCGCGAGCGTGCTCGACGAGTTGATCGAGCGGCTCGCCGCGCTCGCACCCGGCGAGCGCGCGAATGTGTCGGGCATCAAAGCCAACCGCGCCGACATCGTGCTTGCTGGAGCTGTGGTGGTGCGCGAGGTGATGCGTGCAGGGGGCTTCTCGCTGTTGGAGGTGAGCGCGATGGGTTTGCGCGAGGGGGTTTTCTTCGAGCGCCAGCTCGCCGAGCACCGTCCTGACAGCCTGCTCGCCCCGCGCCGCGCGCGCGCCGCGTAGCTAGAGGTTGCGATAGCGCGGACCCGAGGCGAGCTCGCGTTCTCGCCCCGCGCAATCGAACAGCACGAGCGTGTGCGGGGAAGGCCGGTTCCCGTGCCAAGCCCCGGCGGGGACGATCGGGCAGTGAGCGAGCACGGCGCGCGTGGCGAGGTTTCCCCCGCGGGTGGCGTAGGAGCCGCCGAGCACGACGTAACGAGCTTCGTGGCGCGCCACCAGGCGTGCGAGCGTCGGCCCGTCCAGCGCCGGGTCGGTGCCGCTGTAGCCGGCGATCGCCCCGGCGTCCAGTCCCATCAGGATCAGCGGGGCGGCGGTGGGGGAGGCGTCCATCAACACCGTCCAACGTCGCCCTGGGTGGTGCGTCGAGACGTATCTCATCAAAGCACGGTCAAGCAACACGTTTTTCCGGCTCAAGTCATACAAGCCCACGCCGGTGGCTTCGTGTGGGCCGGCGGCAGGGAAGGTGCCGTAGACCGGGGCAAGCCAGGTCGTGGAGGCGAAGATGGCGGGTGCCACGCACAAGACGAGCAGCGTGAAGCCAACTGCTGTCGGAGCCAGGCGTCGGACCGCCACCGACGCAACGCCCCCGACACCCGCGACGATCAGCGGAATGGTCAGCCAAGTCGCGTAGTGCTGCTCGTGAAGCAGCACTATCTGCACGCCCACGGTCACTGCCACAACCACCGCGCATGTGAGCAGCGCCAGGCGCCGGTCGCGCAGCCGCGCAAAGCGTGCGAGCAGCCACGCCCCGGCGCCGATGAGGGCTGCCGCGGGCGGCCCGAGCGCGGACACGTAGTAAGGATGAACGATCCCTTTGGAGAGGCTCAGCACTGCCGCCTCGCACAAAAACCAGCCGCCGAGCACGAGCGTCGCGGCAAGGTGGGGGTCGCGCCGCTCGGGCAACGCCGAGGAGTCGAGCAGGCTGAGCACGAGCGCGAGCAGGCCGGCGAACGCGAGCGGCAGCATCCAGGCGCCCTGGTCACCGAGACCTTCGCCGAGCAGTCGCCACGGGCTGGGCGCTTCGCCGAAGGCGATCGGGTTGCGATAACGCCCGTTCGGCAGCACGTTCGAGCGGGGCTCGGGCTTGCTCGCCGCCGCGCCGCTCGGGGCTGGGCGAGGCGGGGTTTGCAGGAATGCGCCGCCCTTTACAGGGATACGTCCGGGACCGCCCACCTGCCCGCCCACGCGACCGAAGCCGTTGTAGCTGAACGTCAACCCAAGCTCGCTGTTGTCGGTGGAGCTGCCCACGAACGGGCGCGAGTGAGCAGGCGTCAGTTCGACGAGCGCTATCCACGAGAACGACACCGCGCCCATGACGATCCCAGCCACCGCCAGGCGCCATGCGCGGCTGGGCAATGGGCGCGGGGCGCACACCAGATAGGCCAACGCGATGCCCGGCACGATGAGATAGGCGGCGAGCGTCTTGGTGTTGAACGCAAGGCCGACGAGCAGCGCGCACCCGAGCAGCGAGCGCCAGCGACCGGTGTCGATCGCGCTCAGCGCTGCGCCGCAGGCGCACACCATCAGGAAGATGAGCAGCGGGTCGACGCCGTTATCGCGCGATACCGCTACGAACGAGGGGAACACCGCAAGCGCGAGCGCGCCGCCCAGTCCGGCTGCCACGCCGAGCCGGCGTGCGACCACCAGGTAGAGGGCAAGCACGGCGAGCACTCCCAACAGCGCCTCGGGCAGCAGGAGCGAGAGCGGCGAGAGGCCGAACAGCTTGGCGCTCGCCACCTGCACCCACACGCCGAGCGGCGGCTTGTCGATCGTGACGAGCCCACCAGGATCGAAGGAGGCGTAGAGGAAGTTGTGCAGCGAGCGCAGCATCGACTCGGCGCCCGCCGAGTAGAACGTGTTGGCGTAGCCGTTGCGGCTCAGCCGGTAGGTGTCGAGCACCGCCGACAGCGCCAGGATCGCCCCGAGCGCCGCATGGTGCAGCCCAACCCGTGCCCGCACCCACGCCGCCGGAAAGCGACGTCGGCTGGGTGCCGGCTCAGAGGAGGGCTGCGAGCAGCTGCTGTAGGTCTTGCTCATCGTTCCACGCTCCCACAGACGCCCTCAACCACGGACGCCCCGGAATGTCGCGCAGCACGACTCCCGCTTCCCTGAGCCGCGTTCGCTCGGCGGCGGGGTCGGGGCTCGAGAACGACACGAGCGTGCTCTGGGTGCGCAGCGCCACAGAGCGCCCGCGGGCCTGCAGGGCGTCCGCCAAAAGGGTGGCGAGCGAGCGCGACCGCTCGTGCAAGCCCGCCCAGCCCGCATGCTCGAGCAGCTCGATCGCGGCGAGCGCACAGGCGAGCGTCTCGGCGCTCAGCGCGGGGGCGTCGAAACGGCGAGCGTCCTCGTGCAGGTGTGCACCCAAGCCGTCACCCGGGTTGCTGAGGTTGCCGTAGCCGCGCCGGGTGACTCCGATCCGCGCCATCAGCTCCTTGCTCACGTAGAGCATCCCGCTGCCGTCAGGCCCGCACAACCACTTCTGGCCGGCGCCCGCATAGGCGGCGCAGCCGAGCGCCTCGACGTCGCACGGCACCGCGCCCACACCCTGGGCGCCGTCGAGCAGAACCGGGATGTCGAGCTCCGCCAACTCGGCTGGCGCGAACGCGCCGGTCATCCAGCTGACGTGCGAGCACGCCACCAGGCGCGTCCTGTGCGACACCTCCGAGCCGATGTCCTGAAGGGGCACGCACCGTATCTCCACGCCATGACGCTCGCGCACGCCGGCGAGAACGCCCAGCAGGCCCGGGTGCTCCTCCTCGCTCGTCAAGATCTCCTCGCCCTCTCCGAGCCCGAGCCCCTCGATGACGACGGCGAGCCCTTCGGAGGTGCACGTCGTGAGCGCCACCTCGCCCGAGGAGCAGCCGAGCGCGCGAGCGTAGCTGCCGCGCAACGCCTCGCCGAGCGCCCCGGGGTGCTCGAAGTGCTCGAGCTCGCGACCGCGCTCGGCGGCACGCTCCAGCTCGCGGGCGCCGGCGCGCGCGGCGGCGTGCGGCAGCGGCCCGTCGGTGCCGGCGTTCAGGTAGGCGTAGCGCTCGAACACCGGGAATTGATCGCGAAAGGCTTGCGCGTCCACGGCGACTGAGCATAGAGTTGAGCGAGGATGAGGGGTAGGAATGGGGTGCAACCCTTGTGGGCTCCTTCGGAGCGCACGCTGCGCGAAGCACGCATGACGCGCTTCATGCGGTGGGTTGCCGAGCGCCACGCACTGGAGATCGCAAGCTATGCGGACCTGTGGCAGTGGTCGATCGACGAGCTCGAGCAGTTCTGGGCGGATGTGTGGGAGTTCTGTGGGGTGCGCGCGTCAACGCCCTATGAGCGGGTGCTCAACTCCCGCGAGATGCCCGGCGCCCGCTGGTTTGAGGGCGCACGGCTCAACTACGCCGAGAACCTTCTGCTGTGCGATCGCGCAGCCGGTACCGCGGGCGCGGGTGCGTCGCCGAAGACGACCGTGGACAGGTCGTTAGCGCAAACCGCCGTGATCGCCACATCGGAGCTGCGCGAGCGGGAAGACATCAGCTGGGGCGAGCTGCGCGAGCGCGTGGCGGCGGCGGCCCACGGATTGCGTGCGCTCGGCGTCCGCCCGGGGGATCGGGTGGCGGCGTACATGCCGAACATCCCCGAGACGCTCGTCGCGTTCCTGGCGTGCGCGAGCATCGGTGCGGTGTGGTCGAGCGCGGCGCCGGAGTTCGGCGCGCGCAGCGTGATCGACCGCTTCGCGCAGATCGAGCCGAAGGTGCTGCTCGCCGTCGACGGCTACCGCCATGGTGGGCGGGACTTCGATCGCACGGACGCCCTGCGCACGATCGCGGCGGGCTTGCGCTCGCTCGAGCACACGGTGCTGTTGCCCTACCTGAACGAGCAGGCGCAGCCCGTCGGTCTGCCCGGCGGTGTGACCTGGAGCGATCTGGTGGCGGAGGGGGAGGGCGCGCAGCTGAGCTTCGAGCAGCTGCCGTTCGACCACCCGCTGTGGGTGCTCTACTCCTCGGGCACCACCGGCCTGCCCAAGCCGATCGTGCACGGCCACGGCGGGATCCTGATCGAGCAGCTGAAGAAGAGCATGCTCCACCTCGACATCGGGCCGGGCGACCGCATGTTCTGGTTCACGACAACCGGTTGGATGATGTGGAACTTCCTCGTCGGTGGGCTGTTCTCGGGGGCGAGCATCGTGCTCTACGACGGCAGCCCGGCGCATCCGGACATGGGGGCGCTGTGGAAGCTCGTGCACGACACCCGGATCACGTGCATGGGGTTGAGCGCGGGCTTCTTGACCAGCTGTGAGAAGGCGGGAGTGGAGCCGGGGCGCGACTGGGACCTGAGCAGCCTGCGCAGCATCGGCTCGACAGGCTCTCCACTGCCGCCCGAGGGCTTTCGCTGGGTGTATGAGCACGTCAAGCCGGATGTGTGGCTGTTCTCGACCAGCGGCGGCACGGATGTGTGCACCGCGTTCATCGGCGGCTGCGTGCTGCTGCCGGTGTATGAGGGGCAGCTGCAATGCCGGGCGCTCGGGGCGGCGGTGGAGTCCTGGGACGAGCAGGGTCGCGCGCTCGCCGACGAGGTGGGCGAGCTGGTGCTCACCGAGCCGCTCCCGTCGATGCCGCTCTGCCTGTGGGGCGACCCGACGGGGGAGCGCTACCGCGACAGCTACTTCTCGACGTACCCCGGGGTGTGGCGCCACGGAGATTGGGTGAGGATCACCCCTCAGGGCGGAGCGGTGATCTACGGGCGCTCGGACTCGACGATCAACCGGCAGGGCGTGAGGATGGGGACGAGCGAGATCTATCGCGCCACCGCGGCTGTCGATGAGGTGATCGACGCGCTGGTCGTGGATGTGCCCGACCCCAACCGCGAGGAGGAGCTGTCGATGCTCCTGTTCGTCGTGGTGCGCGAGGGCGTCACGCTCGACGAGGAGCTGCGCGAGCGGATCCGGCGGCGCATCCGCTAAGACTGCTCGCCGCGCCACGTGCCAAACGAGATCCTGCAGATAGACGCGGTGCCGCGCACGCTGTCGGGCAAGTCGCTGGAGGTTCCCGTGAAGCGCATCCTGATGGGAGTGCCGGTGTCGCAGGCCGCCAGCCGCGAGTCGTTGGCCAATCCGAGCGCGCTCGACTACTTCGTGGAGCTTGCCGCCAAGATGCGCGGCGAGCAGACGCCGCAGTCGTGCGGCGCGGCAAGCGCCTGAGCGACGCACCCGGCGTCGAGAAAAGGAGTGTGAGCGCCACGCGTCGAACAAATGCGCCGATGGGACGTCTGACAGCCACACAGGAGAAGCTCCCCGCGCTGGGGATGGGTGAGCACCAGAGCCTTTCTCACTACATCCAGTCACGCTTCGACGAGTGCTCTCGCTCGCAGAAGGACGTGGCGCAGTACATCGTCGACCACCTCGACGAGGCCGCCTTCCAGACCGCCGAGGAGCTGGCGCGGCGGGCGAACACGTCGAGCTCGACTGTCGTGCGCTTCTCCCAGGCGCTCGGGTTCGAGGGCTTCCCGGAGTTGCAGGCTGCGGCGCGCGAGGAGTATCGCCGGCTGCACGCCAACCCGCCGGCGAGCGGGGCCACCGATTCAGGGCCGCTGTTCGCGCTCGATCAGAACGAGTTCGAGACCGCGCTTGCCGCCGACCATCAGAACGTCGAGGACACAGCTCGCAAGATCTCGCGCCCGTCGGTGGAAGCGCTCACCGAGGCGATAGTCCACGCCGGCAAGGTGCTGGTGGTGGGCACCGACCAGATGGCGTTCTTCGCAAGCTACCTGCGCCATCTGCTGATGCTGCTCGACCTGCGGGTAGACGTCGTGGCGTCGCCCTCGCAGGAGGCGCTCTCGCGGCTGGGCCGCATCGACGCCGACACGCTGCTGATCGGTCTGTCCGCCGGCAGGCCGCATCCGCTGGTGGTGCGCGCGATGAAGCTCGCCCGCCACCGCAAAGCAACCACGGCGGCGATCACCGACGCCACGCTCTCCGAAGTGGCGAAGCTCGCGCAGATCAAGCTCTACTACTCCTCGAACAGCCCCGCCTACGTGCGCTCGCACACGGCGCTGCTCAGCCTCATCCAGGCGCTCGCCTACGGCGTCTATGCGCAGGATCGCTCGCAGTACGACGACCGCATCAAGGCTTTCCGGCTCAAGTAGATCCTGGCCCAGCCTCAGTACCGACCGCCGCATGCGGCGGTCGGCGGGACGGCGCATTCGCCGTCCCGGACCGGGCCGCATGCGGCCCTGTCGTCCCGAAGATAAGATCTTCTAAATGCGCGACGAGGCGACATTCGCAGTCAAGAGCGGCCTGGCGGAGATGCTCAAGGGCGGGGTCATCATGGACGTGGTAACCCCCGAGCAGGCCAAGGTCGCCGAGGACGCCGGGGCGGCTGCGGTGATGGCTTTGGAGCGCGTGCCCGCCGACATTCGTCGCGACGGGGGCGTGGCGCGCATGTCCGACCCGGAGATGATCGCCGGCATTCAGGAGGCGGTCACGATCCCGGTGATGGCCAAGGCGCGGATCGGGCATTTCGTGGAGGCGCAGGTTCTGCAAGCGCTCGAGGTGGACTACGTCGACGAGTCCGAGGTGCTCACCCCGGCGGACGAGCGCAACCACATCGACAAGTGGGCGTTCAAGGTGCCGTTCGTGTGTGGCGCCACCAACCTGGGCGAGGCGTTGCGGCGCATAGGGGAGGGCGCAGCGATGATCCGCTCCAAGGGCGAGGCGGGTACGGGCGACATCGTCGAGGCGGTGCGCCACATGCGCCAGATCACCGGCGAAATCAGGCGCCTGACGATGCTCGAAGAAAGCGAGCTTGCCACCGCCGCCAAGGAGATCGCGGCGCCCTTGGACATCGTGCGCTCGGTTGCCAAGGACGGCCGCCTGCCGGTCGTCCTGTTCTGTGCCGGGGGCATCGCCACGCCGGCGGACGCCGCCTTGATGATGGCGCTCGGCGCCGAAGGCGTGTTCGTGGGCTCGGGCATCTTCAAGTCGCAAGACCCGCCCACGCGTGCGCGTGCAATCGTGGAGGCCACCACGCACTGGCAGGACCCCGAGCGGGTTGCCGGGGCTTCGCGCGGGCTCGGCACGGCGATGGTGAGCCTGGAGACCTCCAAGCTCGCCGAAGAGCAGCTGCTGGCTCAGCGCGGCTGGTGAGCGACGCCGAGGCGCCCCTGATTGGGGTGCTCGCCATCCAGGGCGGCTTTCAGGCGCACGAGCGCATGCTGGAAAGGCTTGGCGCGCGGGTGCGCGAGGTGCGGGTGCCTGCCGATCTCGACGGCCTCGACGGGCTGGTGCTGCCCGGCGGTGAGTCGACGACGATCACGCTCGGCATCGAGCGCGAGGGCCTGGCTGGGCCGCTGCGCGAGCTTGCCGGCGCCGGCACCCCCGTCATGGGCTCGTGCGCGGGGATGATCCTGCTCGACCGCGAGCACCTGGGCATCCTCGACATGGTCGCCGAGCGCAACGCCTTCGGCAGGCAGATCTCGAGCTTCGAGGCCAACCTCGACGTGAAGTGCCTGGATGGAGAGCCCGTTCGCGGCGTGTTCATCCGCGCCCCGTGGATCGCCGAGCACGGCCCGGAGGTGGAGATCCTCGCCGAGCTCAACGGCCACGCCGTGGCGGCTCGTCAGGGGAGAGTCCTGGCGGTTGCCTTCCACAGCGAGCTGACCGACGACGACCGTGTGCACCGCATGTTTCTCGACGAAGTGCTCGCCGCGCGTCAAGGACGCAGCTGAGGCTCGCCGAGCAGGCTCAGAACCCCGTCTATCGAGCGCCTCAGCTCCCCCGGCAGCAGTCCCTCGTCGTCCAGCGCCTCGGCTTCCTGCCAGCTCCAGGCGCGCGACACGTGAATGCTCGGGCGCAGGTGGGCGAAACGACGGCCGAGAGCGCGCAGGAACGGATCCAGGCGCACCTCGTCCTGCGGGGATGCGTAGCCGCGCTGCAGCAACCACTCCCACAGCTCCCCGCGGATGTGGTTGCGGTGGTGGGCGCCCACCTTCTTCCAGTCCTCGCCCTGCCAGCGACGCGCGTACTCGCCCGGATCGAGCGTGCACGTGAGGTATACGCGCGTGCGCACCGGCGCGTTGCGAAAGCCGAGCAGCGGCTGTGGTTGCACGCTCCAGGCTCCCGGCTCGCGCAGCAGCTCGCACAACCGCTCGGCGTTGCCGCCCGCATACAGGTGTTCAGCCTGGCGCTTGAGCTCTCCCGGCCACAGGTGCAGCGTCAGGCGCTCGTCTTCGACATCGAGCGCGGCTCGTTGCAGCGAAGCCACCCCGAGCGCGAGATCCAGGCGCACGTGCACGAGACCCGCGCGCTCCGGACGTATGCCGGTTGCTTCTCGCAGCAGCGAGCGCATCCTCCACTTGCGCCTGACGGGGTCGGTGCCCACGCGACGCAGCGTCCCGAAGGGCAGCAGCTGGCCGAAGTCCTGGTGGGCGTAGCTGAGCACATCCTTGACGATCGCCTGCTCGGCAGGCGAGAGCACGCCCAGCTCCACCAGGCGCCACCACGACTCGAGCAGGTCATGCCAGCGCAGCACGCAGGTGCGGCGCTCGTCGAAGCGGGTGCCGCCCAGGTTCAGCTCGGCTGCGCGATGCCCGTTGCGCCGTGCCCAGCGGCGGCACACCTTGCTCTCGAGCACCACCACGAGATCGGGGTCGAAGCGCAGCACGCCGTCGAAGCGCTGTCCGCGGTCGGTGTCGGTTATCTCCTCGGCGAGGTCGAACGGCTCGGTGTCGGGCGTGAGGAACACGCTCACCAGCCGTCCGCGCCGCACCTCCCCGCCCGCGGCTCCTTCCTCGGAGGGGTCGACGATGTTCGTCGCCTGCATGTCCACGATGCAGTCCGGAAGGCGGCTCTGCGAGGGCTCGCCGATCGCCTGCAACAGCGTCTCGCGCGCCAGCGGCACGAGCCGCAAGACGATCATCGCCGCACGCGTCAGCTGGTCCTCGTGCCCGCGTGGCAACTCGCGATAGGGCTCGAACAGGTTCAGGTGCGGGTTGGACGTCGCGCTGTCCACCATTTAGCCCTTTGAGACACGCCCCTGACTCGCGGTCATGGAACGTATTGTACTTGAGTGTCTCTAAGTGGTTTTCCGGATCGCTGTGGGTGTCGGTCGTGGAACACTGCACGCATGCGCCTCTCGGTCAGCGCCGACGAAATGGTGGGAGTGGCAGGTGTGCTGGTGCGCGAGCTGCAGCGGCGCGGCCACGAGGTGATCGCTCATGGTGCGCTCGCCGAGAACGAGCGCCACGATTGGGCGTGGGCGTCGGAGGCGGCGGCGCGGGACCTCGCCGAGGGCCGCGCCGATCAGGCGCTCGTCTGCTGCTGGACGGGCACCGGCGCCTCGATCGCCGCCAACAAGGTGCCGGGAGTGCGAGCCGCGCTCTGCCTCGACGCCCCCACCGCCGAGGGGGCGCGGCGCTGGAACGACGCCAACGCGCTGGCGCTCAGCCTGCGCTCCACCTCGGAGGCGCAGCTGTCGGAGATCCTCGACGCCTGGTTCTCGGCGCAGCCGAGCGATGAGCCGGACGACCGCGCGAACGTCGAGCGCCTCGCCGAGATCGAGAGCGCTCGGAGCGCCGCGAGGCGGGTGACGCGCGCCAGTCGATCTCAGGCGGCTTCGAAGTAGGTCACGCCGTCGCGCTCGCGCTCGACCACGCGCCCTTCGTCGAGGAGCAGATCCACGTGCCCAAGCACCTCTGACAGCGTCAGATAGGCCTGTGTCACCGCCACGTTGCCCCACATCTTCTGGGCGAGCTCATAGGCGTTGCGGGGGCACTCGCCGATCAGGTCATGGAGCCTGTTCGCTCGCCGCTCGTGCATCCCAAAGCGTTTGTCTATCAGCGCGCGATGACCTTCTACCGGCTCTCCGTGACCGCCCAGCACGACTTGCAGATCCATCTCCCGCGTACGGCGCAGCGAGTCGAGATAGATCATCAGAGCGCGCGGGCGCTCGTGACTTGACCCGTCGAGCGGCAGCGAGATGAGCGGATTGGAGGAGATGTGCGCGAGCAGATGGTCGCCGCCCAGCAGTTGGCCGGAGTCCTCGTCGTGAAACACGGTGTCCGAGGGGGAGTGCCCAGGACGGTGGTGCACGCGCCAGCGGCGGTTCGCGAACTCGAGCTCATCCCCCTCGCCGAGCGTGCGTGTCACGGTTGCCGCCGCGCCCCATGCGCGAAAGCTCGCCGAAACCGCGCGCAGGGCGTACACGACGTCCTGGGGGATGCCGTTGCGCAGCATGATCTCCGAGGAGAAGCTGTCGCCCTCCTCCATTTCGCGCTTGTAGGCGGCAAGCCACGGGCCAAGCGCCTTCAGTGCGCACACCTCCGCGCCGGAGCGGCGCGCCAAGATGTCCACGAGGCCGATGTGGTCGATGTGCTGATGGGTCACCACGATCCGCTCCAGATCCTCCACGCGCCGACCGTGCTCGGCCAGCGCCGCCTCCAGCGCCGTCAGCGAGGTGGCCGAGTTGGGGCCGGCGTCCACGAGCGTCAGCGGGTCGTCCTCGACGAGATAGCAGTTGATGCGCCCCACCGCGAACGGGGTGGGTATCGGCAGGCAGTGGATCTCGCTCACGAGCGGATCAGCGCGAGCACCTCGTCGCGCTTTTGCTCCATGTGCTCCTGCGAGCGCAGCGACTCCAGGCACAGGCGCAGCAGCGGCTCGGTGTTCGACGGGCGCACGTTGAAGTGCCAGTCCTCGTAGTCGATCGAGATTCCGTCCAGGTGCGCCTGCTCGGCGTCGGAGTAGCGCTCCGCGATCTGCGCCATCTTGGCCTGCTGGTCAGCCACCTCGGAGTTGATCTCTCCGGAGATGAAGTACTTGGAGCGGTAGGGGTCGAGCAGCTGCGACATGCGCTTTTTCTCCACCGAGAGCAGCTCGAGGATCAGCAGCGCCGGGATCGTGCCCGAGTCGGCGCAGTAGAAGTCGCGGAAGTAGTAGTGGCCGGACACCTCCCCGCCGAACAGCGAGCCCTCCTCGCGCATGCGCGTCTTGAAGAACGCATGGCCGACGCGGTTGATGTGCGGGGTGCCTCCCGCCGCGCGCACCGTGTCCGGGACCGCCCAGCTGGCGCGCACGTCATAGAGGATCGCGGCGTCGGGCTGCTTGCGCAGCAGCGAGGCGGCGAGCAGCGCCGTGAGGAAGTCGCCGTCGACGAAGCTTCCGTTGTCGTCGATGAAGAAGCAGCGGTCGGCGTCGCCGTCCCAGGCGATCCCGAGGTCGGCTTTGGTCTCGAGCACCTTCTCGATGATGAACGTGCGGTTCTCGGGCAGCAGCGGGTTGGGTTCGTGGTCGGGGAAGTTGCCGTCCGGCGTCCAGTAGGTCTCCACCAGGTCAAGCCCCAGTTCGCGCAAGAGCGGCCCCACCATCGGGCCTGCCATCCCGTTGCCGCCGTCCACCACCACCTTCAGGGGGGAGATCGCCTGCGGCTCGACGAACGACAGAGCCGTCTGCTGGAACTCCGCGTGGACGTCCACCTCCTCGACGCTGCCGCGCGGGGGCGTGCTGCCCTCCTGCGAGGTATCGGCAAGCCCCGCTTCGATCGTGCGCCGGATGTCCTGAATGCCGGCGTCTCCGGACAGCGCGATCGCCCCGTCGCGCACGAGCTTGGCGCCGGTGTAGGGCTTGGGATTGTGCGACGCCGTGCACATCAACCCGCCGTCCAAGCCGCGCGAGCCCACCAGGAAATAGAGCATCTCGGTGCCCACTTCGCCGGCGTCCATCACATTGGCGCCCTCTGTGAGCAGGCCATCGCGGTAGCGCGCCGCCAGCTCGGGCGCCGTCAGACGCATGTCGCGGCCCAGGCCGACGCGCAGCTCCTCGGTGCGCTTGCCCGCAAGTCCCGCCAGCACGCGCGCGAACGCCCTGCCGATGGCGAACGCCACCTCCCCGTCGATCTGCTCGCCGTAGAGGCCGCGCACGTCATACGCCTTGAAGATGGTGGGGTCCAGCCGCATGCGCGCCGCATCCTATTGGGCCGGCCCGCCAACCATTCGCCAGACCGCGCGGCGGCGCAAGTATCCTCACCGCCATGTCAGGACACTCCAAGTGGGCGAGCATCAAGCACAAGAAGGCGGTCATCGACGCGCGTCGCGGCGCGCAGTTCACCAAGCTCGCGCGCGCCATCACGGTGGCTGCGCGCGACGGCGGGGGAGACCCGAGCGGAAACGCCGCGCTGGCGCTTGCGATAGCCAAGGCCAAGGCGGCGTCGATGCCCAAGGACAACATCGAGCGCGCCATCGCCAAAGGCACCGGCGAGGGCGGTGAGGCGGCTGCGATCGAAGCGGTGCTGTACGAGGGCTACGGGCCGGGCGGCGTGGCGATCCTCGTCGAGGCGCTCACCGACAACCGCAACCGGACGAGCGCCGAGGTGCGCCACGCCTTCTCCAAGTACGGCGGCAACCTCGGGGAGCCGGGGTCGGTCGCCTACCTGTTCGAGAAGAAAGGCACGATTTCCGTCGACGGCTCGCGCTACTCCGAGGACGATCTGATGGTGGCGGTGGAGGCGGGCGCCGAGGACATCTCAGACGACGAGGGCATCTTCGAGATCGTCACGGCATTGGAGGACTTCGGCGCCGTGCGTCAAGCGCTGGAGGGAGCGGGCATCGAGCTCGACAGCGCCGAGCTCGCCTACCGGCCCAAGAGCGTCGTCCCGATCGACGAGAAGCAGGCCGAAAAACTGCTGTCGCTGATCGACAGGCTCGACGAGCTCGACGACGTCGACGAGGTGTACGCCAACTTCGACGCCCCCGCCGAGGTGCTCGAGCGCGTGGCCGGTTGAAGCCGCCCGTCGCGATCCTCTGCGGCGGGCGCGGCACGCGCCTGCGCGAGCACACCCAGGAGATCCCCAAGCCGCTCGTCGAGGTGGGTGGGCTGCCGATCCTCTGGCACGTCATCCAGCTGTACGCCGTGCAGGGCTTTCGCCGCTTCCTGCTCTGCACGGGCTACAGGGGTGAGCTGATCGAAGAGTTCGTCCGCGCCGGCTCGTGGCCGTCCGACGTCGACGTGCAGTGCGTCGACACCGGGCTTGACACTCCCACCGGGGGGCGCTTGAAGCTGCTCGAGGAGCGGCTCGGGGGCGAGCGCTTCTGCGCGACGTACGCCGACGGGTTGGCGAGCATCGACCTGGGAGAGCTGCTGCGCTTTCACCGCCGGCACGCCGCGCTTGCCACGATGACCGTCGTGCGCCCGCAGCTGCAGTTCGGGGTCACAGAGCTCGACGGCGACGGGCGCGTGCTGGGCTTTCGGGAGAAGCCGCGCTCGCAGCACTGGATCAATGGCGGCTTCTTCTGCTTCGAGGCGGGTGTGCTCGACTACCTGCGCGCCGACAGCGTGCTGGAGCGCGAGCCGCTGGAGCGCCTGGCGGGCGAGGGGCAGCTGCGGGCACATCGCCACGAGGGCTTCTGGGGGTGCATGGACACCTACAAGGACGCCGTAGCGCTCAACGACATGTGGGCATCCGGGGAGCCGCCCTGGCGTATGTGGTAGGTGTCTCAAATGCCTGCCACGCGCGCGCGCACGCACGCACGCGTGCCGTCCGCTTGCGTATGCGTGCACGCACGCTCCTGGCAGGCGTCCGGGGTCGGGCGGAGAATCTCGACTCATGATCGTGCTCGGGATAGACCCCGGACTGGCGAACACCGGCTACGGCGTGGTTGCCCGTCGCGGTGGGCGGCTCGTGGCGCTCGACGGCGGCACGATCGAAACCGCTGCCAGCCTGGCCGCCGAGCGGCGGCTGGCGCTCGTGGCGCAGCGCCTGCGCGAGGTGCTCGCCGAGCACGACTGCGAGGCGATGGCGCTCGAGGAGCTCTACTTCGGCCAGAACGTGCGCAGCGCCTTTGCGGTTGGGCATGCGCGGGGCGTTGCGATGCTGACCGCCGGGGAAGCGGGCCTGCCGTGCTTCTCCTACACCCCCCAGCAAATCAAGGCGGCGGTGTGCGGCAGCGGACGCGCCCCCAAGGAGCAGGTGGCGCGGATGGTGGCAGCTCAGCTGTCGCTGGCCCAGGCGCCGTCGAGCGATCACGCAGCCGACGCCCTTGCCGTTGCGATCTGCCACCTCAACGGTGTGCCGCTCGCCGATGCGCTGACGGCAGCGGGAGCAGCGCGATGATCGCGCTGCTGCGCGGCGAGGTGGCGATCCGTCGCTCCGATCACGTCGTGGTGCTGTGCGGCGGGGTCGGCTACCACGCCGCCGTGTCGGCGGAGACGCTGCGCCATGTGCCGGCGGTGGGCGGCGAGGTGACACTCCACGCCCATCTGGTGGTGCGCGAGGATGCGCTGCTGCTGCACGGCTTTCACTCAGAACAGGAGCGCGACCTGTTCCTGATGCTCCTCTCCGTGCAGGCGGTCGGTCCGAAGGTGGCGCTCGCCGTGCTGTCGAGCGGGCCGCCGCGCGAGCTGCTGGCGGCGATGGCGGCGGGTGACGCCAAGCGCTTTCAGGCGGTGCCCGGCATCGGCAAGCGCACCGCGGAGCGGATCATCGTCGAGCTGCGCGAGAAGGTGGGGGTGGGCGAGCACGACGGCGCGCCCGCAGCGCCTGCCGGTGCGCGCGAGTCCTCCCCGCGCGGATTGGCTCACGAGGGGCTCGTGTCGCTCGGCTACAACGCACTGGAAGCCGACGAGCTGCTGCGCGACACCGAGGGCGAGAGCGCCGAGGAGCTGATCGCGGCTGCGCTGCGCGGCGCCAGGGCGGTGCGATGAGCGCCGCGGAGCGCATCCAAACGCCGTACCTGCTCAGCGAGGACGAGCTCGACCGCTCGCTGCGCCCGCGACGCCTGGAGGACTTCGTCGGTCAAAGCTCTCTGCGCGAGCAGCTCTCGGTCGCGATCGAGGCGGCGGCTGCGCGCGAGGACGCGCTCGACCACCTGCTGCTCGCCGGCCCGCCCGGACTGGGCAAGACCTCGCTGGCGCAGATCGTGGCTGGCGAGCTGGAGGTGCCGTTCGTGCAGACCGCCGGGCCGGCCCTGGAGCGCAAGGGCGACGTCGCCGCGTTTCTGACTGCGTTGGAGCCGCGCAGCGTGTTCTTCGTCGACGAGATCCACCGTCTGCCGCGCACGCTCGAGGAGACGTTCTACCCGGCGATGGAGGACCGCCGCCTGCCGATCACCGTCGGCCAGGGGGCGGGCGCGCGCGTGGTGACGCTCGACCTGCCGCCGTTCACGCTCGTGGGCGCCACCACTCGCGCCGGCCTGCTCACCACGCCGCTGCGCGATCGCTTCGGCATCCAGGCGCGCCTGGAGCACTACACCACGCAGGAGCTTGCCGCGATCGTCAGGCGCTCAGCCGGCATCCTCGGCATCGAGATCGACGAGCAGGGCGCACAGGCGATCGCCGCGCGCAGCCGCGGCACCCCACGCGTGGCGAATCGCCTGCTCAAGCGCGTGCGCGACTACGCCGAGGTGCGGATGGACGGCGTCCTGAACGCGCAAGCCGCCCATGGGGCGCTCGAGCTGCTCGAGGTGGACGAGCGCGGCCTGGATCGCCTCGATCGCGAGATCCTGCGGGCGATCTGCGTGAAGTTCGACGGCGGCCCCGTGGGGCTGTCGACGCTGGCTGTGGCGGTGGGTGAGGAGCAGGACACGATCGAGGACGTGTATGAGCCCTACCTGCTGCAAGAGGGTCTGCTGATGCGCACGCCGCGTGGGCGCTGCGCCACCGCGGCAGCCTTCGAGCACCTCGGGATCGAATCGCCTGCGCGCCAGCTCGCGTCCTTCCCTACTCTGTGAGGACGACATGGCTGACCGCTCTCGCAACAACCTCATCCTGCTGATCGTCGCCGGCTTGGTGGCGGTGTCGCTGGCTGTCATCGCCACCCGACCCACCCGCCTGGGCCTCGACCTCAAAGGCGGCGTGCAGCTCACCTATCAAGGCCGTGCCACCGCCCAAGCCAAGGTGGATACGGAATCGCTGAACCGTGCGATCGACATCATGCGCAAGCGCGTCGACAAGCTCGGCGTATCCCAGCCCGAAATCCAGCGCTTCGGATCCAACCAGATAACGGTCGGCCTGCCGAACGTGAGCAACGCTCAGCGCGCAGAAGAGCAGGTAGGCAAGACCGCGCAGCTGTTCTTCTACGACTGGGAGCCCAACGTCATCGGCGCCGACGGCAAGCCCGCGCCGACCGAATCGGCGGTCACGGGAGGTCCCAACGCGGGCTCGGCCACCTCGGGCATCTCCGAGTACGAAGCGGTGCAGCGTGCGCTCAAGCGTCCCCCGATCCTGGGCAAGAAAGCCACCACATACCAGCAGGGCTGCACCCCCAAGCAGGAAGGCGGCTGCATCTACGGCCAGTGGTATCTGCTCGACGAAACGCACAAGAAGGTCCTGCGCGGCCCCGAGGACCTCGAATCGAACCTGTACGCGGACTACAAAGTCCCGACCGCCACCAAGACCAAGGCGGTGCGCGTCAACCCCGGAACGGTCGTCGTGCAGGCGATCCCGCTGACTTCTCGCAGCGGCAAGGTGATCGACGCGTCGCCCGACAGCTGGTACGTGCTCAACGACAACCCGACGCTCACCGGCGCGGAGATCAAGAACCCGCGCCAGAGCTTCGACAACGGCGGCTCCGGCCAACCGAACGTCGTGTTCGAATTCAGCACGAGCGGTGGAAAGGCGTTCCAGCGGGTCACCAGGGAAATCGCCGAACGCGGCCAGCAGAAACAGCTGCCCGGGGTCTCCAAGGCAAACGCGGTGCAGCACTTCGCGATCGTGCTCGACAACCAGCTGATCGCTGCTCCGTTCATCGACTTCACGCAGAACCCCGAAGGCATCGACCCCACCAACGGCTCGCAGATCTCCGGCGGGTTCACCCTGACGAGCGCCCAGAACCTCGCCGACGAGCTCCAATCCGGTGCGCTGCCGATCAAGCTCGAACTGATCTCCCAGTCGCAGGTGTCGGCGACGCTCGGCAAGACCGCGCTCAAACAGGGCCTGACCGCCGGCCTCGTCGGCCTGGCGATCGTGTGCCTGTTCCTGCTCGCCTTCTACCGCGTGCTCGGCGCGATCGCCGTGGGCGGGTTGGTCATCTACGGCATCTACCTGTTCGCGCTCGTCAAGCTGATCCCGGTCACGCTCACGCTGCCGGGCATCGCCGGCCTGATCCTGACGATCGGCGTGGCCGCCGACGCGAACGTCGTGATCTTCGAGCGCGTCAAGGAGGAGATCCGCTCGGGGAGATCGATCCCGGCGGGCATCGCCGCGGGCTACAAGCGCGGGTTCGCAGCGATCGTCGACGCCAACGTCGTGACGTTCATGACCGCCTTCATCCTGTTCGCGCTCGCCACCGCCGAAGTCCAGGGCTTCGCGTTCATGCTCGGCATCGGCACGCTCGTGTCGCTGTTCACAGCCGTGCTCGCCACGCAGGCGGCGCTCGGCTCGATGGGCCGCTCGCGCGCGGTGTCCCACCCGGCGCTGCTCGGCGCCAGCCCGCGCCCGCGCAAATGGACGTTCGACTTCATGGGCGCCTCGCGCTGGTTCTTCTCGCTGTCGGGCTGCATCCTGCTGATCGGCGCGGTGGCCATCGGCGGCAAGGGCTTGAACTTCGGCATCGACTTCAAATCCGGCACGCGCATCCAGACCGCGTTCATCGAACCGGTGTCAGACAGCCAGCTGCGCTCGGAGATGTCAACGATCGGCTACGGCTCTGCGCAGATCCAGCACTTCACGAGCAAGGGGGTCGGCGGCAACGGATTTCAGATCTCGCTGAAGCAGCTGCACCCCGACCAGGTGCAGAAGGTCAAGGCGGCGCTCGACGCGCGCTTCGGCCACGGGCCGCTGGCGCCTGGGACAAAGAACTTCTCCAGCACCTCGATCGGGCCGACGTTCGGCCAGACGGTCGCCAACAGCGCGATCATCGCGATCATCGCCTCGCTGCTGGTGATCTCGGTGTACATCGCGCTGCGCTTCGAGTGGAAGTACGCGATCCCGGTGCTGATCGCGCTGATGCACGACCTGTTGATCACCGCGGGCGTCTACTCGCTCACCGGACGCGAAGTCACCACTGCGACGGTGGCGGCGCTGCTGACGATTCTCGGATACTCGCTCTACGACACCATCATCGTGTTCGACCGTGTGCGTGAGAACGTGCCTCGCATGCCGCGCGCCGCTTTCTCGCAGATCGTCAACCGCTCGATGTCCGAGGTGCTGACACGTTCGCTGGCGACGAGCTTCTGCACGCTGCTGCCCGTGCTCGCGCTGCTGCTGTTCGGCGGCGCCACGCTGAAGGACTTCGCGTTCGCGCTGCTGGTGGGCGTCGCCTCAGGCGCCTACTCCTCGATCTTCATCGCCTCGCCCGTCCTCACCCACTGGAAGGAGCGCGAGGGCATCTACCGCAACCGCCGCTCGCGCATCATCGGCGAGCTGGGCTACGTGCCGGCTTACGCCACCGACGCCGGCGGGGCGGCGCTCGAGGTCGAGCCGCAAGCCAAGAAGCGGCGCCGGACGAGCCTCTCCGAGGACCCGGGAGAGCAGATCTCCCAGGAGGAGTTCGACGAGCTCGTCAAGGACCTCGACATCGATTCCTCGCCTGGCGAGCCGCGGCACGGGCGCACGAGCGTCGCCGAGCGCGCCCGTGCACGGCGTGCACGCGCCTCCGAGCGACAGAACGGCGCCACGGAGAGCGAGAACGGAGCGTCCGAGCCGACAGCCGAGCAGGGGGCGTCCTCCCAGGAGCCCGCCGCCGACCTGACCCCCGAGGATGTCGTGCTCAAGGACGAACCGTCCCGCAAGCCTTCGCGTCGTCAGCGCAATCGTCGTCACGGGAGGTCTCGCTGATGGGCGTGCTCGCGTGGGTCATGATGGGTCTTGCCATCTGGCACTTCACGATCTTCCTGCCCGATCGCTTCTGGGGCGGGATCGTCGGCGCCTTCATCGGCTCGCTGATCGGAGCCGTGGCGGTCGGGCTGATCATCTACAGCGTGCGCTCCGCCGGGCTGCAGGTGCCCGGCCAGAAAGCAACCGACATCGCGGTCGTCCTCTACGCAGTGCCGGGCGCTCTGCTCGGGATCGCCGGGATGTATTTCGAGGGCATCCGGCGCGGCAACGTCGCGCCCGAGTAGTCGCCGCTCATTCGGTCCGGCGCCGCCCGTAGGGTAGGGCTGCGATGGTCCGCTTCCATACCCCCAGCTGTCCGGAGCATGACCTCGCTGCTCTGCGGGCCGGGCTGGGTGTGAGCTCGGCGCTCGCCCAGGTGCTCGTGCGGCGCGGGCTGACCGACGTGCACGCCGCGAGCGCCTTCCTGGCGGGCGACGAGTGCCACGAGCTCGGCTCCTTCGGGGGTCTGGAGCGCGCTGCCGAGCTCGCCTGGCGTCATGTGAGCGCGGGCAACCGCATCACCGTCCATGGCGACTATGACGTGGACGGGGTGTGCTCCACCGCGGTGCTCGTGCGGGCACTGCGCGGCCTCGGGGCGTGCGTGGACTGGCATCTGCCGGACCGCTCGGAGGGCTACGGCTTGAGCCTTGCCACCGTGGAGCGGATCGCCGGGCGCGGAACGCGTCTGCTGATCACCGCCGATTGCGGCATCACCGCCGTGGAGGAGGTGGCTGCCGCCCGGGCGCTCGGGTTGGATGCGATCGTCAGCGACCACCACAAGCCGCGCGCCGACGGTTTGCTCCCGGATGCGCCGATCGTGCATCCCGAGCTCGGCGGCTACCCCTGTCCGAACCTGTGCGCTGCGGCGGTCGCCCACAAGCTGGCGCAGGCGATCTGGTTGTGCGCGGGTCGCGATCCGCACGAGCAGGCCGAGCGGGACCTGGACCTCGTCGCTCTGGCGACGATCGCCGACCTCGTGCCGCTGCGCGGGGAGAACCGCACGCTCGCGCGGGCGGGCTTGCGTGCGCTGGCACGCACGTCCAAGCCGGGATTGCGCGCCCTGATGGCGGTTGCTCGCGTCGATGCGAGCCGCATCGACGAGCGGGCTGTCGGCTTCGGGCTGGCTCCCCGGCTGAACGCAGCCGGCCGCCTGTACCGTGCCGACGCGGCGCTCGAGCTGATCCTCACCGAGGATCGCACGCGGGCTGCGCAGATCGCCGACGAGCTCGATCGCGCCAACAGCGAGCGGCGCCTGCTGGAGCAGCGCATCCGCATCGAGGCCGAGCGGCAGATCGCCGAGCGCTCGCAGGACAGTTCCGCACACGTCCTGTGGGGCGAGGGCTGGCACGCCGGGGTGATCGGGATCGTCGCCTCGCGGCTGGTCGAGGCTCATGGGCGCCCGGTCGTGATGATCGCGCTCGACGGAGAGCGCGGACGGGGCTCCGGGCGCAGCGTCGAGGCGTTCGATCTGCTCGCCGGCCTCGCGGCGTGCGAGCGCCACCTCACCCGCTACGGCGGCCACGCCGCGGCGGCGGGTGTGGAGATCGAGCGCGATCGCCTGGAGGACTTCGCTCGGGCTCTCGACGCCCACGCCGGTGAGCTGCTGTGCGAGGAGGACCTCGTCCCGGTCGAGCGCGTGGATGCGGTGGTGGGCGGGGAGGAGCTCGGCATGGAGCTGGCCGAAGAGCTCGCCCGGTTGGCGCCGTTCGGCAAGGGCAATCCGAGCGTGTCGCTGATGGTGAGCGACGCGGTGCTGTGCGACATTCGGACGATGGGAGAAGGGCGGCACGCCCGCTTCGCCGTGCGCTCGGGCAAAGCGCACGCTCGCGCGGTCGCGTTCGGTTGCGGCGCATCGCTCGGCGTGGAGGAGGGAGAGCCGGCGCTCGCCACGTTCAAGCTGGAGGTCAACGAGTGGAACGGGGTCAGCGAGCCACGCCTGGTGCTGCGCCACGCCGCCCCCGCGTCTGCCCCGGCCCCCGAGCCTGTGGGCACGCCGGAGCCCGAGCCTGTGGGTACGCCGGCCCCCGAGCCTGTGGGCACGCCGGAGCCCGAGCCTGCGCGTGTGGCGGAGTCCGAGCCGGCGCAGGTGGCGGAGCCCGAGCCGGCGGAGACGCCGTCAGGGGAGCTCGTCCTGTTCTGAGGACCGGTGCGCGGTTTCGGGCAGGCGCCGGGCGGCTACGCTTAAGCCATGGCTGAGACCAAGCCCCGACCGACCCCGACGATCCCGCACGCCGACGGTGCTCGCCGCGTCCGTCTCTCCTCGCTGAACGAGTTGCAGCGGCGGCTGCTCGAGGATCTGTTCGCGATCGTCTCCGAGCACGCCGCCGACACCGCCGTGCAGATCGACCGCGACCGCGTGGAGGAGGCGTTCGTGTTCGCCTGCGAGCATCACGGCGACCAGCGCCGGCGCTCGGGCGAGGACTTCATCGTGCACCCGGTTGGCGTGGCGCGCATCTGTGCGGGGATGCGCCTGGACACAGAGACGCTGTGCGCCGCCCTGTTGCACGACACGGTCGAGGACACGAGCGCCTCCCTGGAGGAGGTGCAGGAGCGCTTCGGCAAGGAGGTGGCGTCGATCGTCGACGGCGTCACCAAGCTGACCGGCATCACCTTCCAGTCGCGCGACGAGGCGCAGGTGGAGAACTACCGCAAGATGATGGTGGCGATGGCCACCGACCCGCGGGTCATCCTGATCAAGCTCGCGGACCGCCTGCACAACATGCGCACGATCGAGGCGCTCCCCAAGCAGAAGCAGATGGAGAAGGCGCGCGAGACGCTCGACGTGTACGCCCCGATCGCCCACCGTCTCGGTATCCACGCGATCAAGTGGGAGCTTGAGGACCTGGCGTTTGCGACGTTGCACCCGCGTAAGTACAAGGAGATCAAGGAGCTCGTCGCCCAGCAGCGCGACGAGCGCGAGCGCTATGTCTCGGAGGCGGGGCGCTACCTCTCCAAGGAGCTGCAGGTGCTCGGCATCGAAGCCCAGATCGCCGGTCGCGCCAAGCACTTCTACTCGATCTACTCGAAGATGACCAAGAAGGGGCGCGAGTTCAACGAGATATACGACCTCACCGCGATGCGCGTGATCGTCGACTCGGTGAAGGACTGCTACGGCGCCGTCGGTGTCATCCACTCTCTGTGGAAGCCGCTGCCCGGGCGCTTCAAGGACTTCATCGCGATGCCCAAGTTCAACATGTACCAGTCGCTGCACACGACGGTCATCGGGCCGGAGGGCACGCCGCTGGAGATCCAGATCCGCACGCAGGAGATGCACGAGATGGCGGAGTTCGGCGTGGCGGCGCACTGGAGCTACAAGCAGGCGCCGAACGCCAAGGACGCCCAGAGCGCCAACGGCGACGCCAAGCTCAAGTGGTTGCGCTCGATGCTCGACTGGCAGAAGGAAGCAGCCGACCCGCACGAGTTCATGGAGAGCCTGCGCAGCGACCTCGTCGAAGACGAGGTGTTCGTGTTCACGCCCAAGGGCGACGTCAAGTCGCTTGCCGCCGGCGCCACGCCCCTGGACTTCGCCTACGAGGTGCACACGGAGATCGGCCACCGTTGCGTCGGTGCGCGCGTGAACGGCAAGATCGTGCCGCTGCACTACGAGCTGCGCTCAGGCGACATCGTCGAGATCCTCACCGGCAAGCGCGAGCGCGGCCCTTCGCGTGACTGGCTTGCGATGGTCAAGACGACGCGCGCACGCAACAAGATCAAGCAGTTCTTCAAGGCGTCCTCGCGCGAGGACACCGAGCACGCGGGCCGCGACCTCCTTCAGGAGCACCTCAAGAAGCAGGGGCTGCCCGCCCAGAAGATCACGGGCTCACCGCTGCTCGCCGACGTGATCCGCGAGATGGGTTTTCGCAAGGCGGAGGACTTCTACATCGCGCTGGGCGCCGCCAAGATCTCGCCGAAGGTGGTGGTCAACA
>JBQCGU010000046.1:0-28707 GCA_051955355.1 Solirubrobacteraceae bacterium
CCGAGCTCGGCCGAGCCGTAGGGCCGCTCCGCGGGCCGGTCGAGCCCCATGAACGACAGCTGGGCGATCAGCAGCCCGGGGTAGAGCTTGATGGGCACGCGCGTGAGGTTGTTGAGCTCGAGCGTCAGCGTGCCGCGCCAGCCCGGGTCGCAGAAGCCCGCCGTGGCGTGCACGATCAACCCGAGCCGGCCAAGGCTCGACTTGCCCTCGATGCGCGCCACGATGTCGTCCGGCAGCTCCACGTGCTCCAGGGTGCGTCCGAGGCAGAACTCTCCGGGATGGATCACGAACGGCTCGCCGTCGGACACCTTGATCTGCTCGGTGAGGTTCGTCGGCGGCTCACGCAGGTCGATCGCGGTGACCTTGTGGTTGTGGAACACCCTGAACGAGTCGCCCAGGCGCAGGTCGAGCGACGCCGGCTGCACCATGCCCGGGTCCCACGGGTCGATCTTGATGCGACCGTCTTCGATCAGCCGCGTGATGGTGCCGTCGGAAAGGACCGACGATGGCGCCGTCTGCAGCGACGAGGGGCTCGGCTGGCTCATTGCCGTGCGGATTCTTTCAGTCTCCGCAGCGGGAGGCGTGCTCAGCGCGGCGTGGCGCGGGCGCGGGCCGCAACCGTTCGCACCCGAGCGGGCGACGGCAGCGCCGGCTCGCCGTGCGGGCCGCGTCGGGGCGCCCGTGGAAGGCGGGCGCGCGGATGGAAGGGGCGATGGGGGGCGGGCTTGGGACCGATGCCTCCGTCCTCGCTGGCTGCATCCGGCTCGGGGCTCTGGCGAATGGCCCAGCGCACGAGCAGCAGAAGACCCACGATCGGGATCTTCAGGATCAGCATCAGCCAGATGAACGTCCAGACTTCCACCCCGACTGATCGTATACCCATGCTCCGATCGCCACAACCGGAGCGGCGGCTAGGCGCGCAGGCGCACGGGCGCTTCGGAGAAGCGCGTGATGTCTGCCAGCTCGCGCACGCGCGCGGCGATCTCCTCGCCGGTGAGTCGCTCGATCCGCTCGGTGCCGAACTCCTCGACGTTGAACGACGCAAGCGCCGTGCCGTGCGCCATCGCGCGGCGCAGCAGCTCGTCGTCGAGCTGCTGCTCGCCATGCGCGGCGATGTAGCCCACGAAGCCGCCCGCGAACGTGTCGCCCGCGCCGGTTGGGTCGATCACCGTCTCCAGTGGGTAAGCCGGCAGCGCGAAGAAGCTCTCTGCCGTCACGAGCGCCGCCCCGTACTCGCCCTGCTTGGCCACCACCACGCGCGGACGGTGTTCTCCCCAGGAGAGGATCTCGCGCGCCGCCGTCACGAGGTTGGGCTTGCCCGTGAGCTGGCGCAGCTCGGCGTCGTTGAGGATCAGGCAATCCACCTGCTCGATCGCGCGCACGAGCTGCTCGCGTGCGATGTCGATCCACAGGTTCATCGAGTCCAGCGCCACAAACCGTGCGTGGGGGAGCTGCTCGCGCACGCCCAGCTGCAGATCGGGCTGGATGTTGGCGAGGAACAGCACGTCGCTGTCGAGCGACTGCTCGGAGAGCTTCGGCTGAAAGCCCTCGAACACCCCGAGCCGAGTGTCGAGCGTCTCGCGCGAGTTGAGATCCCAGCCGTACTCCCCGCGCCAGAAGAACGTATCGCCCGCAAGCCGCTCGACGTCATCCACGTTCACCCCGCGACCGCTCATCAGCTCGAGGTGCTCCTCGGCGAAGTCGTCCCCGATCGGGCCGACGACGCGCACTTCTTCGAAGAACGACGCAGCCAGCGCGAAGTGCACCGCCGCTCCGCCGAGCATCCGCTCGCGCTCCCCGAACGGGGTCTTGACGGCGTCGTAGGCGATCGATCCGACAACGGTTATGGGCATGGCGGAAACCCTACCCGGCGGGCGGGCGCGGGCGAGGCCGGGCTGCGGAGGCTGGTGTGTGAGACGTTGCGAAAACGGCACGCACGCGCGCGTGCGTGTACGCGCGCGCGTGGCTGCCTTTTTGCAGTGATGTAGCCTCGCCTTCGATGCGCGCGATCCAGATGACCGAGTTCGGCGGTCCCGAGGTGCTCGAGCTGGTCGAGCTGCCCGCCCCCGCGCCCGACTCCCATCAGGTGCTGATCGAGGTGACGCACGCCGGGGTGAACTTCGCCGACACGCACACGCGCACCAACTCCTATGTGCGCAAGGCAACCCTCCCGCTCGTCCCGGGCGTCGAGGTGGCGGGCGTGCGAACCGACACGGGCGAGCGTGTCGTGGCGATGCTCGACGGCAGCGGCGGCTACGCCGAGTATGCGGTCGCCTCGCGCGATCTGGTCTTTCCGATCCCCGACAAGCTCGACGACGGCGCGGCGCTCGCCCTGCTGATCCAGGGCACCACCGCCTGGCACCTGCACCGCACCGCCGGTCGTGTGGCGGCGGGGGAGAGCGTCGTCGTGCACTCGGCTGCCGGCGGCGTCGGCTCGCTCGCGGTGCAGCTCGCCAAGCCGTTCGGCGCCGGACGGGTGATCGCCACCGCGTCCAGCGAGCAGCGCCGCCGGCTCGCGCTCCAGCTCGGCGCCGACGTGGCGGTCGATGCGACGCCTGAGGGCCTCACCGAGCGGCTGATCGACGCCAACGACGGTCGCCCGGTGGACGTGGTGTTCGACATGGCGGGCGGCGAGGCGTTCGAGCGCTCCTACGCCGCGCTGGCGCACTTCGGGCGGATAGTGGTGTGCGGGATCTCCACCCAGCAGCCCAACCAGGTTTCCAGCGGCTCGCTCCTGCGCCACTCGCGCGCGGTGGTTGGCTTCTATCTCTTCCACTGCCTCGAGCGCCCGGGCATGTTCGCCGAAGCGCTCACCGACCTGTTCGCTCGCGCCGCAAGCGGCGAGCTGGAGGTTGTGGTGGGCGGCACATACCCGCTTGCAAACGCCGCCCAAGCCCAGATCGACCTGCGCGAGCGGCGCACCTCGGGCAAGCTGCTGCTGGCCCCCTGAGCACCCCCTCGCGCGGGCACACACGCCGCCGCGGCGACGGTCGGCGACAGGCGCCCCGCGGTCAGCGTCTAAGCTCTCGCTCCGCATGAGCAACACCTTCGCCGAGCTCGGCCTGTCCGAGCCCACGCTCCAAGCGCTTCAGGATGTCGGCTACGAGTCGCCATCCCCGATTCAGGAGCAGGGCATACCGCCGCTTCTGGAAGGCCGCGACGTGATCGGCCAGGCCCAAACCGGCACCGGCAAGACGGCGGCGTTCGGGCTGCCGATCGTCGAGTACGTCGACCCGGACGTGCACGAGGTGCAGGCGCTCGTGCTCACGCCCACACGCGAGCTGTGCATCCAGGTCACCCAGGCGTTGCGCGCCTACGGCGCCCGTCGCGGGGTTGACGTGGTGGCGGTGTTCGGGGGCGCCCCGATCCGCACGCAACAGGCCCAGCTGCGCGGCGGCGGGCACGTGGTGGTCGGGACCGTCGGGCGCGTGCTCGACCTCATCTCGCGTCACTCGATCGTCCTGCACGACTGCCGCTTCGTCGTGCTCGACGAGGCGGACGAGATGCTCGACCTGGGCTTTCTCGAGGATGTCGAGCGCATCCTCTCGCTCACGCCGAGCGGACGCCAAACCGCGCTCTTCTCGGCGACGATGCCGCCGCCGATCCGCAAGCTCGCCGACCGCTACCTGTACGACCCGGTCACCGTGAAGGTGAAGGCTGCAACGCTCACCATCGACACGGTCGCCCAGTTCCAGCTCTCGGTGTCCTCGTCGGAGAAGCCGGAGAAGCTTGTCGAGGTGCTGAGCGCGGAGCGGCCCGACCAGGCGATCGTGTTCGTGCGCACGAAGGTGCGCTGCGATCAGCTGCACCGCACGCTGCGCGACCGCGGCATGAACGTCAGGGCGCTCCACGGAGACATGTCCCAGGGAGCGCGCGACGGGGTGATGCTCGGCTTCAAGGGCGGGCGCGTGCCGATCCTCGTGGCCACCGACGTCGCCGCGCGCGGCCTTGACATCTCGACGGTGACGCACGTCGTCAACTACGACGTTCCCACCTCTCCGGACGTGTACGTGCACCGCATCGGGCGCACCGGGCGCATCGGGCGCTCGGGCAGGGCGATCACGTTCGTCGAGCCGCGGCAGAAGCCCGAGCTCGAGGCGATCGAGCGCCACATCGGCACCGAGGTGGCCACCTGGTCCAAGGACGCCGAAGCAGCGCCCACGCCGGTGCGCGAGCGCCCGCGCCGGCACTCAAAGCCCCACATATCCCGCGACGGCCACGAGCCTGCGGCGCGCTTGCTGCTGCGCGGCGGACGCGCGAGCGGCATCGAGGTGGCGGACATCGTCAGCGCGATCACCTCCTCCACCGGCCTAGACGGCGAGGCGGTGCACGACGTGGTTGTGCTCGAGCGCTACGCGCTCCTGTCGGTCCCCGCGGCGGAGGCCGACCGGGTGGTGCAGGCGCTGTCCGACACCACCGTACGCCGGCGCAAGCTGGTTGCCGAGCGCGTCGGCGGGTAGCTCCCGCGCATGCGTCTCGGCGACACCGACCTCGACGTCTTCGGCCTCTGTCTCGGCGGCAACGTGTTCGGGCGCGGCGCCGACGAAGCGCAGTCGTTCGAGGTGCTGGACGCCTACGTAGCGGCGGGCGGCAACTTCATCGACACCGCGAACATCTACGCCGAAGGCGCCTCAGAGCGGATCCTCGGCAGCTGGATGTCGGCTCGCGACAACCGCCAGGAGGTGATTGTCGCGACGAAGGTCGGCATGGGCTCGCGCCCGGGTCTCGCCTTCGATCGCATCCACGAGGCTGCCGAGGAATCGCTGCAAGCGCTGCAAACCGACTACATCGACCTCTACTACGCCCACCAGGACGATCCCGACACCCCGCTCCAGCAGACGCTCACCGCGTTCGACGAGCTCGTCAAGGCGGGCAAGGTGCGCTACATCGCCGCCTCCAACTACAGCGCCCCGCGCCTCGCCGAGGCGCTTGAGATCTCCCGTCGGCAGAAACTCGTCCGCTACATGGCGCTCCAACCGCACTACAACCTCGTTGTGCGCGACGAGTACGAGGGCGAGCTTCAGCGCCTGTGCGAGCGGGAGCGCATGCCCTGTCTGCCGTACTTCGCGCTCGCCCAGGGATTTCTCACCGGCAAGTACCGCCCGGACGGCCCGCCCGTGGAGAGCCGCCGTGCCGCCCGCGCAACCGCTTACATGGACGAGCGCGGACAGCGCATCCTGCGCGCGCTCGACGAGGTCTCCCAATCACACGACACCACCGTCCCCGCCGTCGCGCTTGCCTGGCTTTGCGCGCAGCCCACGGTCGCGACGCCGATCGCGAGCGCCCGCACAGTCGAGCAGCTCGAGGGGCTGCTGCCGATGGCGTCGCTTCAGCTGAGCGACGAGGAGCTTCGAAAGCTCACCGACGCCGGACGCTGAGGCGCTCGGAGCGGCGACTTGCGCGTCGCTGTCCTGCGAGAGCCTTCTGTCATATGGCATAGGCACTCTGTATTCACATGAGGCAGCTCATCCGCCACTCGGCGATCCTCGGCATTGCCACCGCCCTCGTTCTTGCGGCTGTGCTTTTCGCGAACGCGTGCGCCAGCGCGACTGGTGGCACTCCCATTGCACAGGTGTCACCTGCCGGTCTCGACTCGGAAACGCTCGCATCCCGACGCGCCACCCAGCTGCTGCGTCAGCTGCTGCTGCCCGGCGGGTCGCGCTCTCTGAGCCGCCCGCCGTCGTCCATGCGCAGTCTCTCCAGCCCATCCCAGATGCCGCTCGTCAAGACGCTCGTAGACCGGCATGCGTTCTGGTCGGTGCCCCTCGATCCTGCGCGCGCGGTTGCCTGGATCGCCGGGCATGCTCCCCGCAGCTGGCGCCTGAGCGAGCGGGGTGGCACAAGCTCCTCGGGCGTACAGCAATCCTGGGAACTCGGGTTCTCCCCGCCTGGAGCGAACTTGGCAGACGGCGGGGTGCTCGTGACAGCCGTTGCAGGCCCGCGAGGGAAATCCGTGGTGCGCGTCGACGCGCAGTCGGTCTGGTACCCACCGCGGCCACACGCTTCGCTCGTCCCACCCGGCGTCACTCAGCTCACGGTCGCGGTGGCGCGCGAAAGAGGCTCAGACCACGCGGCGCCGCCGAGCTCGCCCGTGACAATCGTCAACGATCCGGCCAAGGTTCGAGCGGTGGCGCTCGCCGTCAACAGGCTGCACGTCGATGTGGACCTGGCCGAGTCGTGCGCGATGAACCTGTACCCCGGCACCTATGTCTGGCTTTCGTTCCGCGAACACCCAGATGCCCCTGCTGTCGCCGAAGCGCGGCTGAGTCCGTACGAGTGCAGCGGCGGGGGCTCGGTGGTTTTGCGCGTGCGTGGGCGTCTTGCGCCGACGCTCAGCGGAGGCGTGCAGCTCATCGGCGAAATCGAAAGCATTCTGGGCAGGAAGCTGAAAGGCCTGCGCCCGCGGTTCTCTCAGAAGCCAAAAAAGCACTCGGCATCCAGCCCACCCAGCGCGCCAATCGCACCGGCACGGGTGCCGAAGACGCGCATCCTCGCGATCGCCCTCGCGGCGGCGAAGGCCGACGGAGATTCCACGCCGACGTTGGTCCAGCACGTGCTCAGCACCCGCAGGCGAGCGGTTCGGGTGACATCTGGAGGCGATCTCGTGGAAGGCGAAGAGCCGGTGTATGCGGTTGAGGTGCGCGGCCACTTCCTCGCCGCAAACGCTTCTCGCCCGCTTGGCGCGCCACCGCCTCGCGGCTCGGTCCTGACGCTCGTGCTCGACGCCTCGACGGGAAAGCCGCTCGACTGGGGGCTCTCCAACACCTCAGCGCATCTCGGGCGTCTCGGTCGCGTGATCGTGGACCTGCGCGCTCGCGGATGACACCGTCGCTATCGTGGCGGCCCACCACCGACGCCGAGTAGAGGAGAGCGATGTCCACCGCCACGATGAACACCACCGAGGGTCCCATCACGTTTGAGCTGTTCGACGCCGATGCGCCCAAGACGGTCGACAACTTCCGCAAACTCGCCTCCGAGGGCTTCTACGACGGGCTGACGTTTCACCGCGTCATCAAGGACTTCATGATCCAGGGCGGCTGCCCGCAGGGCACCGGCACCGGTGGTCCCGGCTACACGTTCGAGGACGAGATCAACCCGCACAAGATCGTGCGCGGCGCGCTCGCGATGGCAAACGCCGGCCCCAACACGAACGGGTCACAGTTCTTCATCGTCACCGCCCCCGCCTGCCCGTGGCTGGACGGCAAACACACGGTGTTCGGGCAGGTCACCGACGGGATGGACGTCGTCGACAAGCTCGAGGGCGTGGCAACGGACGGGTCCGACCGGCCGGTCGAGCCGATCGGCATCGCGTCGGTCGAGATAGCCGATTAGACGAGCCTCGTCACGCGGATGGCTACGTGGATCGGAAGCTCATCCGGTGTCTCGCCCGCAACGATGAGCTCGCGCGCCTTGGCGATGATCTGCGCGCGCTCATCGGCGGGCAGCGCCGCCATCCAGCTGATCGAGGCGATGTAGTCGAGCACCACGTCCGGGTTAGCTGGCTGGGACATGTTGAGCTGCACGCGGCGTGGCTCACTCCAGCAAGCTTCCGCCCTCGCCGCGTCCTCCCAGTGGGGGCCTTGGAACTGGGGGTGCTCAAGGCCCAGTTTCGAGATCAGGCTGCCCACCTCGTGTGACCACGAGGCTCCGCTCCAGTCGGGTGAGATCCTGAGCACCGCCAGCCCTCCGCCCGGCCTCAGCACGCGCCGGATCTCGCGCAGCGCCGCCGCCTGATCGAACCAGTGAAAGGCGTCCGCAACCGTCACCGCTGTCACCGACTCGGGCGGGAGCGGGATCTGCTCGGCGGACCCGTCGAGCACGCGCCCGGCGCCCACGCTCGCGGAGAGGATGTCGCGCAGCGGCGCCTGTGGCTCCACCGCGATCACGTCGAGCCCCACACCCACCAGCGCGCGGGTGAGCTTGCCCGTTCCCGCCGCCAGATCGAGCACCCGATCTCCGGGCGCGATGTGCAGCTCCGCCAGGATCGCCTGCGCAATCGCGGGCGTGTACTCCGGGCGTCCGCGCTCATACGCATCCGCCACGTCCGCAAAGCTCGCCGCGAGGGGATGCAGCTCCATCGTGGAACCGTACATTGCCCCACACGCCGAGCGAATTTCGTTGGCCGCACAGCCAAGAATCGGTGTAGCCTTCGCTGGAGCGAGCAACCCGAGGAGAACACGCATGGCGACCGTCGAGCAGCGCACATCCATCACGCAAAACGGCGCCACTGCGGCTGCCGAGATCCCGGTGGAGAACCCCGCCACCGGGGAGGTCATCGGCACCGTCCCCGATCTCGGCGCCGGCGCCGGCGCCGAGATGGCCGCCCGCGGGCGCGCCGCGCAGCCCGCGTGGGAGTCGATCGGCTTCGAGGGTCGCGCGCGCATCCTGCGCAGGGCTCAGAAGTGGCTGATCGACAACTCCGAGCGGGTCATCGACACGATCGTGTCAGAGACCGGCAAGACCTACGAGGACGCCGAGTTCGCCGAGATCTCCTACGCCGCCAACGCCTTCGGGTTCTGGGCGTCCAGCGCACCCAAGTACCTCGCCGACGAGAAAGTCAAATCGAGCCAGCTGCTCGTCAAGGGCAAGAAACTGATCCTCCGCTACCGCCCGCTCGGGCTGATCGGCGTGATCGGGCCGTGGAACTACCCGCTCACCAACTCCTTCGGCGACTGCATCCCAGCGCTCGCCGCCGGCAACAGCGTGATCCTCAAGCCCAGCGAGGTCACGCCCATGACGTCGCTGCTCATGACCGAAGGGCTGCGCGAGTGCGGGCTGCCCGAGGACGTCCTGCAGGTCGCCACCGGGCGCGGACCCACCGGTGCCGCGCTCATCGACAACGTCGACATGGTGATGTTCACCGGGTCCACCCGCACCGGGCGCAAGGTCGCCGAGGAGGCCGCCAAGCGGCTGATCCCCTGCTCGCTGGAGCTCGGCGGCAAGGACCCGATGATCGTGCTCTCCGACGCCGACCTGGAGCGCGCAGCCAACCTCGCCGTCTACTACTCGATGCAAAACGCCGGTCAAACCTGCATCTCGATCGAGCGCGCCTACGTCGAGGCGCCCGTATACGACCAGTTTGTGCAGCTCGTCGCCGACAAGGTCCGCGCGCTGCGCGTCGGTCAGCCCAAGGGGCCGGGGTCGGTCGAGGTCGGCGCCATCACCTTCGCGCCGCAGCTCGACACGATCTCAGAGCACGTCTCCGACGCCGTCTCCAAGGGCGCCAAGGTGCTTGCCGGCGGAAAAGCGCTCGACGGCGTGCCCGGCCGCTTCTTCCAGCCCACCGTGCTCGTCGACGTCGACCACTCGATGAAGATCATGACCGAGGAGACCTTCGGCCCGACGCTGCCCATCATGAAGGTGTCAGACGCCGATGAGGCGCTGCGCCTGGCCAACGAGTCGCCCTATGGGCTCGGTGCGTCGGTGTTCACGCGCGACACCAACCGCGGCGAGCGCATCGCCCGCGAGCTGCACGCCGGCGCCGCCAACGTCAACGACGCGCTCATCAACTACACCGTGCTCGAGCTGCCGATGGGCGGCGCCAAGGCGTCGGGGCTCGGGCATCGGCACGGAGCGGGGGGCATCCGCAAGTACTGCTCCCAGCAGGCCATCGTGGTGACGCCGCGCCTGGCGCTCAAGCGCGAGGTGCACATGTTCCCCTACCGGGCGAAGACAACCCGCATGATCACGCGCTTCTTCCGGTTCCTCTACGGGCGCGGCAAGCGGGATTAGCGCGCCACGACGGTGTTCGTCGTCGCTTTGCGGCGTTCGCCGCTCGTGCTCACAGCTATGAGCACGAGCGTGAGATGCTCGCCTGCGCGGGCGCCTTTCAGCCTGAGGTGAAGCACGCCGTTGTGCGTGCTGATCGTCTTCGTGTACTTGTAGTCGATCGTCTTCATCGTCCGGTGTCCGCGGCGGATGCGCACGGTGACGCTCTTTAGGTGACATGTCGCCGAGCAGTACACGTGCACCGCCAGCCCTCGCTTCAGCGCCCTGGGCTGGACCGTCCGGGGGACGTGCGCCGTGAACTTCAGGGGCTTGGGCTTGGGAGGTGGGTGTGGGGGAGGCGGCGGTGGTGGCGGCGTTGGAGTATGGGGCGGCGGCGGCTGGGCGTGGCACGCCGTGCTTCCGCTGTCCAGCACCGCTCCATTTGTCGCCCTGAACGCCCATTCGTAGCTGTACGCGTGCAACGTCAAGAAGAGCACCCCGAAGTGTTCGGCATCGAGCGCTTCGAGGTTCGGCACTGAGGCGCCGGCTGGGAACAGCGACTCGCCGCCTGTCCCAGCCACGAACTCCCGAATGCCTGCGCTCGTGGCTTTCTGGGAGGGGTCCTGCTGAGCAAAGCGCTCGTACTTGTGGTCGTGGCCGTTGAGCACCACGTCCGCGTGCGCTTCGTACAGCAGATTCCACAGCGGTACCACGCCCGCGCTGTTCGGAACGCTTGTGCTCGACGTGAACGCCGGGTGATGCCAGTAGGCGAGGACGCACTGGTCGGAGTGGCTCGCCAGGTCCGCGCGCAGCCAGCTCAGCTCAGCGCTCGTCACCGCTCCTGCCTCGGTGTCTTCGCACCCGATGTCAGAGCAGTTGGAGTTCAGCGCCACTATGTGCCACGCGCCCAGGTTGTAGGAGTAGTAGCCGCCGCTCGCTCCAGTGCCCGCGATCGTCGACCCGAAGTAGTCGAAGTAGCCTGCCGCGCCCGGCGTGTCGTATTCGTGGTTGCCCGGCACCGGGTGGACGATCGAGTTGAACCTGCCCCACGTTTCCGCGTACGCGCCCTTGCTGTCGAACTCGCTCAACGCGCCGTGTTCGTATTGGTTGTCGCCGAGCGGCGCCAGCGCACCCGGGTGCTCGCTTTCGATCAGCTGAGCCGTTTCCGCCTGCTTGCACGCGTTGACTTTGTCGCCCGCCGGGCATGCGATGTCGCCCGCCGCCGCCAGCACCGGGTCACTTGCAGCGGCTGCCTCGGACCATGTGTATGGCGTACCGATCAGCGTCATCGCGAGCGCGGCGAGGAGGGCGAGGGTCGGCTTGACGAGGCGCCATTCGCGTGTAGGCCAAGCCGTAAGCATGAACTTCGAGTTTAGGAAGCACTTTGTGGTCCGGCGTGACCACTCTGTTGACGTGTCAGGCCAAGCATGCAGAAGCGCGTCGATGAGCGCACTCGCTTGTGTTTGAACGGCCCTGACTACCGAGTACGCACGCGCCTCGGAGGTCGGGAACGGTGATTGGCGGAGTGTTGCCTGTGAACCCAGCTAGATCAAACATCTGTCCAACGGGATGTCCCAAATAGAGGACATAGCGTATTATTGGAGCTAATCTAATAATTGAGATATAGAAAACACACCGCCCACGGGGCTGACTATCGTTTGGGGTTGAGTAAAGGGAAAGGTAAGGACGATGAAAGGTGTAAAGAAACAGAAGGCTGCTATTCATGCGACGTTGGCAGTAGCATTGGCCGCGCTCGCTCTACCTGCGTCAGCAAATGCCCTTGCGTGCGAAGGTATACTGGGGCACGAAGCTGCCATATACAAAAATCCAGACGGAACCGGCTTCATCAAGAACAAGTACCCTGGTGAACTAATCAAGGGTCCGGGTGCTCCATACGAATTTTGGACACCCGGCAGCGTATCTCCGTGGATTGAGGTGTACGTTTCTGAACGTCCAAACGGATATATGGACGTCAACTACTTTAACAACACGGACTGTTTAGATCCATGGTGATCTAGGCGAGCAATGCGCGGGTTGTAAGGTGCGCTGAGTGTGCAAACCATGCGTTCGCCGGTATCAGACACTTGGCGAACGCATGGAAATGGTGGCTTAGTGCCACCAAACGGTGTTGAGTCCTAGGCTAGGCGGGCTTGAGGCTGGATCGTTACGAACGCGCAAGTATTGATCCTAGTCTAGTGGCTTGGATGACAATGCTCCCTGGTCACTGCGCCCTCAGCCACTGCTGGCGTTTGGGCTTGTAAGTACTGTCTCGAGTAGCTTTTCCAATTGTGGAATGGTGCTCTCGGCGCTCGTGTGGTGGACCGTCGCCATCCCGAGCTCTTCCGCCGGCTTTAGGTTGAAGGGAAGGTCGTCCACGAAAACACACAGATGGGGGGGTACTCTCGCACGTTCTGCGCCCAACTCGTACATGCGGCGCGAGGGCTTGCGCGTTTTCTCTTGGCCTGAGATGACGATGCCGTCAAAGATCTCATCGAACAGCTCGTGTGGGTAGCGGTGGACTCCCCACGAGTTCGACACGAGCGCTGTGCGTACGCCGCTCTCGTGTGCGCTTCGCACCGCTTCGATCATCGCCATGTCCGGTTGCACTCCCTCGAATAGGCCGTCAATCAAGCCCGCCGGATCGACGCCCAGCAGCTCGGCGAAGCGCTGCTCGAACGTCCGCTCCTCCATCGCGCCCTTCTCCAACGCAATCAAGAGCTCTCTGAAGCCCGAGTCCTTGGAAAAGCGTTCGATCAGCGTCTCGGTGCTGATGTCCGCCTTCACGCAGTACTGGTGGAACGAAGAAAACAGGTTCGTAGTCAGCACGCCGCCCCAGTCGATCAACAGGCCCTCGCGGCCGTTCTCACCCGCCATTCGCCACCTCCTCGGCCTGGCGCGCAAGCTCGAGCACGCCCTCTCCGAACGCCTTCAGGTAGGGGTCGTCGGTGGCGCCCGTCACAGCGCGCTTGTAGTTGCCCTCCATGAACACCACCGACTTCCACAACGCCAGTGTCGTATACCAGCGCAGCTCGCGCATGCTTCGTCCCGAGCGCTCCTCGTAGCGGGCGATCAGCTCCGCGCGCGTCTGAAAGCCCTCCTGGCGGGTCACCTTGCCGAGGTGCTCGCGCAAGCCGCCGCCCGGGTCGCCCGCCTCGGTCCAGAACATGCACATGTAGCCCACGTCCGCCAGCGGGTCTCCGATCGTCGCCATCTCCCAGTCGAACACCGCTACCAGGCGCGCGGGTGCGTGTGCGGCGAACATCGTGTTGCCCAGGCGATAGTCGCCGTGCACGATCGTCGCCTGCATCGCTCCGCCGGGCGCGCCGCCCCGTTCGGGCAGGTTCGACGCCAGCCAGTCGCGCACGCGCTCCACCGCCGGTATGTCGCGCGTCTTGTTCAGCTCCCACAAGCCGCCGAAGCGCCGCAGCTGGCGCTCCAGGTAGCCGCTCGGCTTGCCGAAGCCCTCCAAGCCCACCGCCCGCCAATCCACCGCGTGGATCTCCACGAGCGCGTCTATCAGCTCCTCGCCGATCCGCTTGCGCTGCTCGGGTGTGTCGAGCGACGGCGGCAGCTCCGACACGATCACCTCCCCCTCCACGCGCTCCATCACGTAGAACGGGCATCCGATCACGCCCGCCTCCTCGCACACCGCCAATACGCGCGGCACGCGCACGGGAGTGTCTTGCAGCGCCCGCAGCAGCCGCGCCTCGCGCAGCACGTCGTGCGCGCTCGGCGGCAGCGGCCCGCGCGGAGGGCGGCGCAACACCACCGCCGGTCCCTGCTCGCGCTCGATCGAGTACGTCACGTTCGAATGCCCGTCCCCGATCGGCATTGCCGTGATTGCGCCCTCGCCTAGGTCGTGCTCGTCGAGGAAGCGCTCCAGCGGCTTCAGCACGAGCAGCGGCTCGCGCGCGCCCTGCGCTACGTCCGCGTGGGTGTAAACGATGTCGTCCGGGGCAACTGATGCACTCATCGGCTCTGCACCGTATAACTCTTGGCTGCGACACAGCCAGCGGAGCCGCGGCATCTGTCACGCCGGGTCGCCTTCACGGGTCTTCCAGCCGTCGCCGCCGTCTCCGAACAATGTCCACCTGCGCAACCTCGCCGTTGCGCCCGTGTCTTAAGGCTCCATGTTCTCAATCAAGGCTCATTCCCCTCACCGAATCAAGCCGCTCCTGTGCGCCTGCGTTGCGGTTGCGCTCGCGTTTGGCGCGTTTTCCGTCGCGCCCGCGCTCGCCTCGCGCAACCAGCTCACATTCTTCGAGGCCAACACCGAACTGCTCAACCCCGCCACTCGGGCAAAAACGATCGCCACGCTCCAGCACCTTGGCGTCAAAGCGCTGCGCGTCGAGCTCTACTGGCGTGATGTCGCCCCAGGCGGCAATAGTGCCAAGCGCCCCGGCTTCGACGCCACCAACCCCGCCAGCTACAACTGGGGCCAGTACGACCCGCTGCTTGCCGAAGCTGCGCGCCTGAAATGGCCGGTGCTGCTCACGGTCACCTCGCCCGTGCCCAAGTGGGCGACATCTACGCACAAGGACTTCGTCACCAACCCCAGTGCCAGCCAGTTCCGGCTATTCATGGAGGCCGTTGGGCGCCACTATGGCTCAGAGATTGCCTATTTCGCGATCTGGAACGAGCCCAACCATCCCGCCTTCTTGCTTCCGCAGTTCAAGCACAGCAATGGGCAGCCTGCCTCGCCGCGCATCTATCGCGGTCTGTTCGAGGCTGGCTATGAAGGGCTGCGCGCTGCCGGCATGGCCAAACCGAAGCTGCTTATGGGCGAAACAGCGCCCGTGGGGCTCGATCGCGTCAACGTCCGAAGGGAAGGGACCGAACATCCTATGGCCCCACTTGCCTTCCTGCGGGGAGCGCTCTGCCTAAACTCCAACTACCGCAAGGCGTCCACCTGCGGGGAGTTGCACGCGTACGGCTACGCACACCACGCCTACACGATCGCTGTCAACCCCTACTACAAGCCGACCAGGGAAGGCGAGCAGGACGATGTGATGATCGGCGTGCTCGGGCGTCTCTCCGCCGCGCTCGACAAGGCTGCGCGCGCACACGCCTTGCCGCCCCACATCCCGATCTTTCTCACCGAGTTTGGCTACCAGACCAAGCCCAGCGTGCTTGCCGTTTCGCTTGCTCAGCAGGCGGAATACGATGCCCTGTCGGAGATGATCGCCTGGCAGAACGCGCGGATCGCCGCATTCTCGCAGTACCTGCTCCGCGACGACAAGGCCGGCGGACCGCCAGGCTCCAGCGTGCACGGCGGCTTTGTTGGCTTCCAGACCGGGCTGATTGCCCATAACGGCAAGCGCAAGCCGCTCTTCTACGGCTTCCCGATCCCGCTCGTGGTCGTGAGATCCGGCCACGGCTACTCGTTGTGGGGGCTCGTGCGCCCGGCAGCGGGCGCCACCAAGGTGAAGGTGCTCGTTCAAGCGCCCGGCTCGAAGAAGTTCCGCACGCTGAAAACCGTCACCACCGACTCGCGCGGCTACTGGAAACTGAGCTCGCCCGTGAAGGGGTCGCATTGGAAGGTGACCTGGCGCACCCCCGGCGGCACCGTATATACGGGGCCGTCGATCGGCGTCACCTAGCGAGCATCGTCCAGCAGCGGACGGGCGCCGCCCTACGATGGGGCGGTGCCCGAGCTGCCAGAGGTAGAGATCGCCGCACGCCTGCTCGACCGCTCGCTGCGCGGCGCCGAGGTCGAGTCGGCGCTCGCCCCCGGCGTGAAGGTGATGCGCTCGTTCGATCCTCCGCTCTCAGCGCTCGCCGGGCGCACCATCGAGGGCGTGCGCCGGCGCGGCAAGCACCTGGTTGTCGACTTCTCAGGCGATCTTTCGCTGCTCTTGCACCTGATGTCCGCCGGGCGCCTTCAGCTCTACGACAAGCGCGCCGGCCCGCGCGACCGCACCTCGCGACTGCTCGTGCGCGTGGCTGGCGGGCGTGAGCTGCGCCTGCGCGAGTTCGGCACCAAGCAGTCCGCCTGGGCCAAGCTGCTGCCGCGCGAGGAGCTGGAGCGCGAGGAGGCGCTCGCCTCGCTGGGACCCGAGGCGTGGCCCAGCCCCCCGCCGCTCGGCGAGCTGCTCGACGCGCCACGACCGTTGCACGCCGCCCTGCGCGATCAGCACGTCATCGCCGGGATCGGGCGCTCGTGGGCGGATGAGATCCTCTGGGATGCAAGGCTCTCGCCGTTCAAGCGAGCCTCCGAGCTGAGCGGTGAGGAGCTCGAGCGGCTGCACGGCGCGATCGTCGGCTGTCTCGGCGGCGCCATCGAGCACTACGAGCGCGCGCTGTCGCTGCCCATCCCCGACAAGCTGCCCATGCCGTTGCGCGTCCACCGCCACGAGGGCGAGCCCTGTCCGCGCTGCGACGCGACGCTGCTCGCCGTGCACTTCGAGGACTACGTGATCGCCTACTGCCCCGTCTGCCAAACCGAAGGGCGGCAGTTGAAGGACCGGCGCCTGTCGCGGCTGTTGAAGTGAGCGTCGCCCTTGCGGGTATACGCCCTTGCGGGTATAGATAGGGCAGGTTTCGAGCCCGCTCACGAAAGGGACACCAAATGCCGCAGCGCGCCGTCCTCGAGGTGCCTGAGCACGAATTCGACGACGAGGACTGGGACACCGACGAGGACAACCTGGACACCGACGAGCACGAGGTCGAGCTCGACGAGGAAGGGCTGGAGATCGAAGAGGGCGAAGACGAGTATTAGCCGTGCGAGCCGTGGCGCGCCGTAGGCTTGAGGAGTGCTCGCCAGCTCGCTAGCCAACAGCTTCGACTCCTTCAGCGAAGCCGCCTCCCAGTTCTTCTCAGACCTTGCCGCCGTCCATTGGGGGGCGCTGGCGATCGGGCTGCTCTTCTTCGGGCTCAACCTCACCCTGCGCTCGCGCGCGTTCTTCCACAGCCTGCGCGCCGCCTATCCCGCCGCCGTCTTCCAGTGGCGGCGAATCTGGGGCGCGTACGTCGCCGCCGTGGGCTTCAACAACGTCGTGCCCGCGCGCGGGGGCGACGTCATCAAGCTGTTCCTCTCGCGCTCTTCGATCCCCGACTCCACCTATCCGACGGTCGCCGCCGCCTTCTTCGTCGAGTCGATCTTCGACGTGGCGGTCGGGGTGCTCGTGCTGGTGTTCGCCTTCACCCAGGGAGTCTTTCCCAAGCCCCCCGACTTCTCCAAGCTCGGCTCGTTCGACATCGCCTACCTCGCCACCCACTTTCGCTTCACGCTCTTCTTGATCACGCTCCTCGCCGTGCTGGGGCTGACCGCGTTCGCGCTGCTGTCCGCGCGGGTGAAGGCCTTCTGGCAGCGCGTCCGTCAGGGCGTCACCATCCTCTCCGACCGACCCCGCTACCTGCGCGAGGTGGCTGCCTGGCAGGCCGGCGGTTGGCTGTGCCGCGCGGCGGCTTTCTGGTTTCTGCTCGACGCCTTCCGCGTCGGCGGATCGCTGAAGAACGTGCTGCTCGTCTTCGGCGTGGGACAGGTTGCGGGCGCAGTGCCGTTCACGCCCGGCGGCGCCGGTGTGCAGCAGGCGTTGTTGGTGAAGGTGTTCTCCGCGAGCGCCCCCACCGACGTCGTCGCCGCCTATTCGGTCGGCCAGCAGGTCGCCATCGCCGCGTTCACCGCCATGCTCGGGCTTGGCGCGGTGTTCTTCATCTTCCGCTTCCGCTCGTTCCGCGAAGTCATCGCCGCGGGACGCGCCCACCGGCAGGCCGAGCGCGACGCCGAGCGGGATCGCGACGCCGGGCGGGACCTCGCCCAGGCCGGGCCGGCTATTGAAGGCCGGCGCGTGCCTCGCGCACGAGCGTAACCGCCTCGGGGAACACGAGTGCGATCACTTTGCGGATCTGCTCCGCCTGGGCCTCCGCGTTGCCCTGGAGGTTCACGCGGTTCACCGCCGCCACCGTCAAATCCACCGCCAGCTTGATTGCGTTGTCCGCCCATGCAAGCGACTGCTGGCTTTGCATCTGCTCGGCGAACTGCGCCAAGCGGCGCTGGAGCTCCTCCGGGTCGCCGAACAGTTCGCCGAAGCCTCCGCTCTCCATGTCGCCATCATAGACTGCGCATCGCATGCCCAAGGAGAACGCCACAACCGAGCAGGTAGCCAAGGAGAGTCATCGGCGGGCGCGGCTCGCCGTTCCCGCCGTCGCCGGTGGCGTGCTCTACCTGCTGAGCGCCATCATGCTCAACGCCGCTCTCAGCGGTCTGCCGGCGGTGGGCATCGTCCAGGGGCTCTCACCCGCGCTCAGCGGCCAGCCGGCCCCCGCCGCCAGCCCGCGTGTCGCCGAGGTGACGTTCATCGACAAACACGCTTTCGGGCTGATCGCCTCGAGCGTCCTCACCGCGATCGCCGTCGGCCTGCTCGCGCTCGTCCTGCTCTTCATCCTCGACGCCACGCGCTTTCGCCGGCCGCAAACCTGGCCGCCCGCCCGCCCCGCGGTGCTCGTCGGGGGCATCGCCTTCGCCATCCTGAACGTCATCCACTGGGTGGCCATCGCCATCCAAGCTCACAACTTCACTCATGGTCATGACTTCTCGGGTAAAGCGGTCGACCGCGCACTGCTCACGAGCGGAGGGCTTGGAGTGACGCTTCAGGCGCTCGGCCTGTTCGTCGCGCTTGCGCTCACCGTCGGCATGATCGCCACGATGGTTGCCACGATGCGTGCCGGGCTGCTCCCACGCTGGCTCGCCGTCCTTGGCATCTTCGCCGGCCTGCTGTTCCTGCCGCTGTTCGGCTCCTCCACCTTCCAGCTGATCCCCACGTTCTGGATGGTTGCCGTCGGCATCCTCTTCCTCGGCCGCCTGCCCGGCGGCGATCCGCCCGCCTGGGCTGCCGGCGAAGCCATACCCTGGCCGACGCAAGCCGAGCTGCGCGAACAGCGTGAGCAAGGCGCTCCGGACGCCAAGACACGAGGCGAGAAGGCCGGCTCTCCTGAGAACGGATCGGAGGGGCAGATCGCGCGCGAGCCCGCCCTTCCGCAGGCCGGTGGGCGCTCCGGCAGGCGCCGCAAGCGCCGCTGATTTCAGGAATGGCAGGGCGATCCGGCGGGAATAATCCTCAGTAGAGAACGTGGGGATCGGCACAAGGTCCCCACGCTCTCACTTCATACGCGAAGCATCAAACCCGCCTGTCAGGCGGTGTGAAGGGAGGCTCCATGGAGGCAGGCACAGTCCAGCGCCGGGACCCCACAGCGGGCACCGACGCCGCGGAGCCGATCGCGCGCGTGACAATCGCCGACCCGGGACCGCTCGGGCTGGGCGCATTCGCCATGACCACGTTCGTGCTCTCGATGTTCAACGCAAACCTGGTCAACGAAAAGGGCGTCCCAGTCGTGCTCGGGCTCGCGCTCGCCTACGGCGGAATCGTTCAGCTGCTGGCGGGCATGTGGGAGTTCCGCACCGGCAACACCTTCGGCGCGGTCGCCTTCTCGTCGTTTGGAGCGTTCTGGATCTCGTTCTGGGCGCTGGAGGTGTTCTACGCCAAGAGCATCGGAGGCAACGTGGGTCACGCGGTCGGTGTGTATCTGTGGGCGTGGGCCATATTCACCGCCTATATGACGGTTGCCGCCATGCGAGTCAGCGTGGCGGTGCTAGCGGTGTTCGTGTTGCTGACCGCCACGTTCATCCTGCTGGCGATCGGCGCCTCGGGCGCACACACGACGGTCACCCACTGGGGCGGCTATGTAGGCCTCGCGACGGCTGCCGTCGCCTGGTATGCGTCGTTCGCCGCCGTCGTCAACCACACGTTCGGTCGAGTGCTCCTGCCGGTGATGCCCTTGCGGGTATTGCCACGTAGGGGCGAGGGCCGGCAAACAGTGGCGGTTCGCCACTAGAGCGATCGGAGCGGCCTGTCGCACGCGCGCGGGCCGCTCCGTTCCGTATAAGTAGTCGCCTGTGGGAGAGCAATGACGAAGACGTCGTAGTGGAGGAGAAGAGAGATGCCAATCGATCCTGAGATCGGAGCGCCCGCCACCGATCCCACCGCCGCAGGGGAGTCGGTCCCGGCAAGCGCCGCACCCACCGGAGCGTCCGCGCGTGCACACAACGGGCACCTCGACGGCGAGCAGCTCGACCAGGAGCTGGCGCGGCTGCTGGAGGTCGAACGCTTCGATCCTCCCGAGGAGTTCCGCAAGCAGGCGCTGCTGAGCGACCCCTCCATCTACGAGCGCGCCGAGCGCGATCCGCAGGCGTGGTGGGTCGAGCAAGCCGAGCAGCTGCACTGGTTTCGCAAGTGGGACACCGTGCTCGACGACTCCAACCCGCCCTTCTACAAGTGGTTTACCGGCGGCACGCTCAACGCCTCCTACAACTGCCTCGACCGTCACGTCGACGCCGGGCTCGGCAATCGCGTCGCCTACCACTGGCACGGCGAGGAGGGAGAGCAGCGCGACATCACCTATTCCGAGCTGCTCGCCGAGGTCAAGCGCTTTGCCAGCGCCCTGAAGGCGCTCGGCGTGGGCAAGGGCGACGTCGTCGGGATCTACCTGCCGATGATCCCCGAGGTGGTGGTGGCGATGCTCGCCTGCGCGCGCATCGGCGCGCCGCACAACGTCGTCTTTGGCGGGTTCTCCGCCGAGGCGGTGCGCGAGCGCATGGAGTTCTCAGAGGCGAAGGCGCTCATCACCGTCGACGGCGCCGCCCGCAAGGGCAAGACCGCCGCCGTCAAGGACCGGGTGGACGAGGTGATGGGAGATCTGGCGACGCTCCAGCACATCGTCGTCGTGCGCTCCAAGGGCACGCCCTGCCAGATGCGCGAGGGCCGCGACGTCTACTACGACGAGATCATGTCCCGCGCCGATCCGGAGTGCCCCGCCGAGGAGCTCGACGCCGAGCACCCGCTCTACATCCTCTACACCTCCGGCTCCACCGCCAAGCCGAAGGGCATCCTGCACACCACCGGCGGCTACATGACGGGGGTGAGCGCCACTCACAAGTACGTGTTCGACCTGAAGCCCGACACCGACGTCTACTGGTGCGCCGCCGACGTCGGTTGGGTGACAGGCCACTCCTACATCGTCTATGGCCCGCTCGCCAACGGCGCCACCTCGGTGATGTGGGAGGGAGCCCCCGACTATCCGCACAAGGGCATCTGGTGGGAGCTGATCGAGCGCAACCGCGTGTCGATCCTCTACTGCGCCCCCACGGCGATCCGCGCGTGCATCAAGTGGGGGGCGGAGTACCCCAACAAGCACGACCTCTCCTCGCTGCGCCAGCTCGGCACGGTGGGCGAGCCGATCAACCCCAAGGCGTGGCTGTGGTACCACGAGGTGATCGGCGGCGAGCGCTGTCCGATCGTCGACACCTGGTGGCAGACCGAGACCGGCGCCATCATGATCACCCCGCTGCCGGGCATCACCTCAACCAAGCCGGGTTCCGCCACTCAGCCGTTCCCCGGGATCGCCGCCGAGGTGCGCCAGGAGTCGAGCGGCGAGCCGATCGAGGAGGGGCAGGGGCTGCTCGTGCTGACGCGTCCTTGGCCTTCGATGCTGCGCACCCTCTACAAGGAAGACGAGCGCTTCATCGCCGCCTACTACGAGCGCTTCGGGCGCGAGACGTATCTGGTGGGCGACGCCGCCCGCAAGGACTCCGACGGCTACTTCTGGGTGATCGGGCGCATCGACGACGTCGTCAACGTCTCCGGACACCGCCTCTCCACCGCCGAGGTGGAGTCGGCGATCGTCGCCCACCCGGATGTCGCCGAGGCGGCGGTCATCGGCCAGCACGACGAGGACACCGGCCAGGCGATCGTCGCGTTCGTGACGCTCCAGGGCGATCTGCAGGGCGACGAGGCGCTCGTCGAGAGCATCCGCGAATCGGTTGCCGAGCGGATCGGCAAGTTCGCGCGCCCCAAGCGCATCATCTGGACCGAGGATTTGCCCAAGACCCGCTCGGGCAAGATCATGCGCCGGCTGCTGCGCGACATCGCCGAGGGACGCGAGCTCGGCGACGTGACGACGCTGCGCGATCCCACCGTGATGGCTGCGCTGGAGGGCCGAATCAAGGAGCTGCAGGCGCGCGAATCGTAGGGCGGTCCCTGATCTGGGTCACAGAATCATCGCCTGCGATGCGTATGGTGCATAGCGATGCGTGCTCGCCAGGCGCACTATCCTCGGTGTGATGCGAACGCTGCTGCCCCACCCGCCGCCAGTCGAGGTGCAGGCGCTGCTCGATCGTCGCCGGCGCGCTGGTCTGGACCGGCTCGACGAGGTGTGGGAGGGGGTGCTGCACTTGGTTCCCGCGCCATCGGGTGAGCATGCGGACCTTACGCAGCAGCTTGCGGTGCTTCTCGACGGTCCTGCGCGTGCCGCTGGGCTGTTCCCAGCCATGGGCGAGTTCAACGTCGGCGAGTCGGATCTCGACTTCCGCGTGCCTGACGGAGGCCTTCATCGCTCACGCCCCCGCGGCGTGTGGTTTGCGACCGCGGCTCTTGTCGTCGAGATCCTCTCTCCCGGCGATGAGACTTGGGAGAAGCTCCCGTTCTATGCAGCCCACCATGTCGATGAGCTCCTGATAGTCGATCCAGACATGCACGCGGTGCACTGGCTAGCGCTCACAGACGGCCGCTACGAGCCGATCGAGCGCAGCAGTCTGATCCAGTTTGGACCCGCTGAGGTGGCGCAGCAGATCGACTGGCCTTAGAAGCTGTCTCAATACCTCTGTGGGGAGGGCTTGAGCGCTTGAGGGCGAATCTTCTCGGTAGGACATAACCCCTTGGCGAGGAGGTCTTGGTGGCGGCGGCTTCGGTTTGGCGGGTCCGGGATGAGTTGTGGGAGGCGGTCAGGCCGTTGCTCCCGGAGCGTCGTCCTGATCCGCGTGGTGGTCGTCCGCGTGTGGATGACCGTGTGTGTTTCAACGCGATCGTGTTCGTGCTGTTCACCGGTATCGCTTGGCGGTATCTGCCCTCCGAGCTTGGGTGTTCTCCTGCGACCGCGCACCGGCGGCTGGCCGAGTGGCAGGCCGCGGGGGTTTGGGAGCGGTTGCACCGCGAGCTTCTGCGCCGGCTGAACGCCGCGGGACGGATCCACTGGTCCGCTGCGGTCGTCGACGGCAGCCATATTCGGGCTCTTTTGGGGGGATTCACACTGGCCCCTCGCCGGTCGACCGTGCCCGCAACGGTTCAAAGCACCATCTGATCACCGACGCGAACGGGATTCCGCTGGCGATCAGCCTGACCGGCGGACACCGCCACGACGTCACTCAGCTATTGCCGCTCGTCGATACCGTCGGTCCGGTGCCAGGCCGGCAGGGACGGCCTCGCCGGCGGGCTGAGCGGCTGCTCGCCGACCGTGGCTATGACTTCGATAAGTACCGTCGCGAGCTGCGCAAGCGCGGGATCAAGCCCGTGATCGCTCGCCGCGGCGCAGAACACGGCTCGGGGCTCGGGAAACAGCGTTGGGTGGTCGAGCGCACGTTCGCGTGGCTGCACAACCTGCGCAGGCTCAGGACGCGTTACGAGCGCTCGGCTGAACTGCACTTGGCGTTCATGCTGCTCGGCTGCGCGGTGGTCCGCCAGCGCAAGCTCACCGCAGCCTGAAACCCGCGGCTCAGTCTTCCCCGTCGTCTTCGAAGCTGCGTCGCCCGTACTGGTCGGGGATGGACCCCCATCCCCAGATCGCCACTGGCCCGTCGGGCACGATCCCGTACTCCTGCATCGGGTCGGCCTTCTCGTCCTGCACGACGCACCGGTGTTGCCAGTTATCGCCGAGATCGAAGACGTACTCGAACTCATCCCCGGGCGCCAGCTCGCGAGCGACCTTCAGCTTGGCGTGATCCAACCATTCCAGGTCCGGACCCAACGAGTCGTCCGGATAGCCGATCCGCCGGTCGTCAGCCAGCTCAAAGACATGTAGGTGCGCCAGGTCCCACCGGGCGAACGCCACATCGATCGCCTCCGCGAACTGCTCGAAGGTATGCGACGGCCCCACAATGAAGACCCGCCCAGGCGAAGGATCACAGGCCATCCCCCGACCGCCAAGCAAGTCCACCCGGATCTGCAACCACGTCCTCGCCACCGCCCGCACAGCCTACCCGGGTTATGAGACAGCTTCTTAGTCCCGCCGTGAGTTGGGACACCGCACCGTGGTGCGGGCTTTTGCCAGCGTGCCATCCACGAAACGTACGCTTGCCGCGAAGCGGTAGCCGCCGCGCGGGCAACGTACGTCGAGCAGCATGCGTTTCGGCTCAAACGTCACGAGGCGGCCTTTGACCCGTTCGCTGTAGCGCAGGCTTGGTGGGCCGATCGTCGTCTGTAGGCTCAGGAGCGCCACGTCCGGGCCTTTCGGCACGGTTGGGACGAGTGGGATAGTCGTGTCGATCAGCCCGCCGAACGGGGATGGCGCTTCGAGCACCACCGCCCCGAACACGAGGTCTGCGATCACGGGCGAGCGCCCGCGCGCAGCGAACAGCAGCCCGAGCAGGTCGGGGCTCACCGGCTGGGAGAAGATGTGAAGCGGCGCCTTCTCGACGATCGTGCGCGAGCCGAACGGCACCTCGACGAGCGCGCTGCCCTCGCCCATCAGCGAGTCGTGTGGGCAGCCCGGCCAGCCGAGCGCTTCCAGGCGGGCGCGCTCACAGGTGGCGAGGCCCAGTTCGCTATCCGCGAAGCCGAGCTGCGCGGGATAGCTCAGGCCGATCTCGGTCACCGGCTCAGGAGGGTGTCCGGCGGGTGGGGAGATTTGCACAGAGAGCCCGACCGTCGTCTGTGCGCCCAGCCGGTCCGGAAAGAAGGAGGCGCGCAAGGTTACGCGGGCGCCCTGTGCCGCGGGTGTGAGCAGGCACGCGATCGCCAGGCTCGCCGCTGCGAGGCTTCGAGCGGCCACCGCGCTGGCGGTCAATACGTGAGCCTGCCGATGGCCTGGACGACGACCGCGTGCGTGCGGCGGTCGATCGTTCCGTACAGCTTCCCGCCGCCGCGCGCGTGTGCGTAACGGCCTGAGCCGCCGCTCACCCACAGCGAGCCGCCGAAGCTCGAATAGCGCCCGGAGGAGTGCAGCGCGGCGCGGCCTCCACCGTGGATCGTGCCGCCGCGCGCGGCGATCGAGAACGTCGCCGAGACGCTCGATTTGACGACGAGACGCACCTGGGCCTGTCCGGGCAGCGTGCCGCCGGCATAGCCCTCCTCGAGCAGCACCGAGCCGAACGCTTTGAGCAGGTGCAGGTGGCCGGTGTCGTCGATGCCGACAGCACTCGCGGCCACCGTGCCCGGCATCGCCCCAGCCACTGCCATCGCGCTGGCGATGGCAGACAGAAGACGCTTGTGGCGCCATGTGGATCTCATCGGCAAACCCCTCCCTATCCACTTGCCTGTCAGTACCTCTGAAGGCGCCGCCGCCGCGCAGCGCGAGCTCTTGCGTCCGGCACCTGAGCGCTCGGTCGAGCACGCGCCAAGCGAATCGGCGGACCCCTTCAAGGGGCTGCCCATGCGGCTCACCTGCCGCACGATGCGCGTGCTGGCGGCGATCGCCGCGCAACCCGGCTGCTCCAACCGGGAAGTCTCCGAGGCGGCCGGCATCACCGACCAGGGACAGGTCTCCAAGCTGCTGCGGCGCCTGGAGCGCCTTGGGTTGATCGCCAACGATCTGGCCGACTACAAGCTGCGGCCGTCCAACGCCTGGAGGCTGACCGACAAGGGTCAGCGGTTCAAAGTCGCGATCGAGGACCGGTCCGGAGGCTCGCGCAATGGGAAGCACGAGAACGCTTTCGCGCGCGATCGTCGCTGATCGGCCGGCTGCGCTGCGCTTCGCGTCCGCCGCGCGTGGCTACTGGCTGGGCGTATTCCCGCTCGTCCGCCGTGAGCTGGCCCGCTGGCGGGCTCTGGCCGAGCAGATCCCCGACCCGGTCGCTCGCGAGCTGGCGCTGCACGGCCTTTCCAAGGGCGCCAACATTGAGGGCGCCGCAGCGTTCGCCACATTCGCGCCGCGCGCACACCGCGCCGCCGTCGTGCGGGCGACAGTCGCCTTCCAGGCCGCCTACAACCATCTCGACGTGCTCTCCGAGCGATCTCCCCGGCACGGCGGCCCGGGACGGGCGTGCGAGATCCGCCGCCTGCACGAGCCGCTGCTCGACGCGCTCGCGCCGCATGCGTGGCTCGGTCTCCCCAAGGGCGATCAGGCGAGCGAGACCGGCGATCGCTACCTGGATGCGCTCGTGGACGCCTGTCGCCGCGCGCTGCTCGAGCTGCCCTGCTATGGCGTGGCGGCGCCGTACGCCCTGCGCACCGCCGAGCGGGTGCTCGGCTACCAGGAGTTCGCCGCTGCTCGCTCGCCCGCCGAGCAGGCTGTGATGGAGCGCTGGGCGCACGAGCGCACGCCGCCCGGCAGCGGGTTGCGCTGGTGGGAGGCTCTGGCGGCAGCCGGCTCCTCGCTCGGCGTGCACGCGACGATCACCGCCGCCGCCTTGCCCGGCCTGGACGTGGGCACGGAAGCCGCCATCGACGAGGCATACTTCCCATCGATCGGCGGGCTTCACTCGCTGCTCGACCATCTGATCGACGTCGAGGAAGACTCGCTCGCCGGCCAGCCCAACCTGATCGCCCGCTACTCGGGCGCCGAGGAGGCAGCGGCGCGCATGCGGATGCTCGCCGAGCGCGCACTCGAGTCCGCGCGCTCTCTCTCGTCGGACCGCAGCCACGAGCTGATCGTCGCGGCGATGGCCGGCCTCTATCTGGCCGCACCAGGAGCAAGGACCGCTGAGGCCGCACCGGTCGCTGCCGCGGTGCTCGGCGCGCTCGGCCCCCTCGCCGAGCCCTCGCTGCTCGTCTTTCAAGCGAGGGGCGCGCTCGCGCGGGCGCGCCGCATCGGGCGCCGCGGCAGCGATCGTGAGCTCCGGGCGCTTACCGCGCTAACTGCGCGGTCTTCCGCCGCGCACCACGCTTAAATAGCTGATCTTCCACTTCAGGGAGATCGTGGCTACGGTTAACCAGCACAACTTCCCAGAGATATTCCGGCCCCAGGACAGCCGCTGGGCCAGTCGGGCGGCTGGGCGGGGAGAGATTCGCCGCCTTGCCCGAGGGGTCTACACCTCCAATCTAGAGGAGCCCGCAAAGCGGCTGATACGCAGGCGCTGGTATGACGTCGCCGCCATCTACTTCCCTGGGGCCGTCGTGGTCGACCGCAGCGCCGTCCTCGCCGCGCCCGCCGAGGACGGCTCGCTCTTCCTAGACGTCGGGCCGCGTCCCACGCATCCACGGCCGGTCGCGCTCCCCGGCCTCACGTTGCGCCCGCGCAGCGGCGCCGGGCCGGTCGAAGGCGACATTCGGTTCGTCGGGCTGCATATGTCAAGTCAGGCGCGAGCGGCACTCGAGAACCTGAGACCCTCTCGTGCGCGTGCCGGCATAGCCCGCACGCTGCGCCGTGACGAGCTCGAGGGCTGGCTCGACCGCATCGCTCGCACCCAAGGTCCAGGCGCCCTGAACGAGCTGCGCGACCGCGCCCGCGAGGCGGCGCCTGCGCTTGGGGCCGAGCGCGAGATGGAGGAGCTCGACCGCCTCGTCGGGGCGCTGCTCGGAACCCGCCAAGCGGACATGCGCAGCGACGTGGGCCGGGCTCGGCGGGCCGGCCTCGGCTATGACGTCGACCGTCTCGCCCTGTTCGAGACGCTGCGCGCCGAGCTCGCCAGCCAGCCGTTCGCGTCGCGGCCACAGCCGCCCGATCCAGAGCACCTGTTCGCCTTCTTCGAGGCGTATTTCTCCAACTGGATCGAGGGCACGATCTTTGAGGTGGAGGAGGCGGAGGAGATCGTCTTCCAAGGCCGCATGCCGCCCCAACGCCCCGCCGACGCCCATGACGTGCTCGGCACCTTTCGGGCGACCGTCGATCCGAGGCTGCGCTCTACGCCGCCCAGTAGCGCCGACGAGCTGGAGGACTATCTGAAGGCCGCTCATGCGCTCGTAATGGCCGGGCGGCCAGAGGTCGCGGCAGGGCGCTACAAGGAAAAACCCAATCGCGCCGGGGCCACGCTCTTCGTCGCACCCGACCTGGTCAGAGGCACGTTGAAGGAGGGCTTCGCCATCCTCGACACCCTGCCGCCGGGGCTCGCCAGGGCCGCTTTCGCGATGTTTCTCGTCGCCGAGGTCCACCCCTTCGCCGACGGCAACGGTCGCGTCGCCCGGCTGCTGATGAATGCCGAGCTTTCCAGTGCGAGACAGTGTCGGCTGATGATCCCGCTGTGCTACCGCGACGAGTACCTGGGTGCCCTGCGGGCCCTCAGCCACAACAGCAGCCCGACGGCGCTGTGGCGGGTGCTCGATCGAGCCCAGCGCTGGGCGTCGCTGATGAGCTGGGCCGACCGCGGGGAAGTGCTCGCGGCGATGGAGGACACCAACGCGCTCGTGACGCCAGAGCTGGCTCAGGAGCGCAACCTGCACCTGCTCGATCCGCCTGTCAAGTGAGGCCCCAGCGGCCAACCTGTCGCTTCCCTGCTGAGTGCGGCGGACCTCGCCCTTGACGTGTGCCTGGCCTCGATGACGTCGTTGGCGCCTAGCAGCGGTGGCATGATTGAGTGAGATGCACGCTCGCCTTCGTTGGCTGATTGGAACTGGAAGGGTCGGCTCGTCGCGCTTGCTCGCGCGCAAGGTGGGTGCTGTGCGCCTGCTCTTGCGCAGGCTCCTCCCGCTGGTGGCGCTCTCGGTTCTGCTCGCCCTCCTGCACCTCATCGGCGTGCTCCCCCGCGAGGATGCGCATGCGATCCGCGGCATCGGCATCGGGGTGTTCGCGCTGTCCTTCCTGCTCGGACCCCGCTTCGTTCGGCTGGGGCGCAGCCTCAGCTTCGAGCGGGCGGCGCGCATCCGCGAGCAGGAGCGTGCCGAGGTGGCAGCCCATCTGCACGACTCCGTCCTTCAGACGCTCGCGCTGATCCAGAAGCGCGCCGGCGACGCAAGCGCGGTCTCGACGCTCGCCCGCCGGCAGGAGCGCGAGCTGCGCCACTGGCTGTTCGAGCGTCCCGGCGTGCGCTCGCAGGAGGGCGTCAAGGCGCGCCTGGAGCTGGCTGCCGCTGAAGTC
>JBQCGU010000047.1:0-36665 GCA_051955355.1 Solirubrobacteraceae bacterium
CCTTCGACCGCGTGGCGACGGGCGGCGGGTCGTAGCCGTCGAGCAGCGCCAGCGTGGCGTCGATGTCGTCGACGTCGAGCGCGCCCGCCACGTAGGCGCGGCCGATACCGAGCTGGCCGGGCGAGCGCAGGACGTGGCCGAGCGCCAGCGGCGAGCGCACGGTGAACGTCGGGCCGCCCGCGCCGTTGGTGGAGGGCAGCTCCGCGCCGTCCCAGAAGCGGACGGTGAACGGCCGGTCGGGGAGCGCCTCGGCGAGCGCCTCGCGCAGCGGCTCCGTGCTCACGCCTGGACCGTCTTGGCCGCCTGGCGCTCGGGCGAGATGCGGACGACGTCCCAGGCGAGCCCCGTCTTCTCGAGCCCCCAGATGGTCATCGCCGCGAGGTCCAGCTCCCACGGCTTCAGGCCGTGCGCGGCGGACGTCGGGAACGCGTGGTGGTTGTTGTGCCACGCCTCGCCGAAGGTGAAGAAGGACAGCCAGAAGAGGTTGCGTGACTCGTCCTTCGTCTGGAACGCCCGCCGGCCGAAGAAGTGGCAGAGCGAGTTGATCGAGTAGGTGGCGTGGTGCAGCACGAGCAGCCTCACCGCCCCGCCCCAGAGCAGGCCGGTGAAGCCTGCTGACACGCTGTGCCCGATCGCCATGCCCACACCGAACGACGCCACCAAACCGCCGAGTGCCCAGACGAGGAACGTTTTGTCGACGAACGAGACGACCGGGTCGGCGAGCAGGTCGGGCGCGTAGCGTTCGCGGTGGCCGCGCTCGGTGTGGATGAACAGCCAGCCGACGTGTGCGTGCGCCAGGCCGCGCAGCACCCCGCGCACCCCCGAGCCGTGGTTGACGTGGGGGCTGTGCGGATCGCCCGCCTGGTCGGAGAAGGCGTGGTGCTTGCGATGGTCTGCCACCCAGGAGATGATCGGCCCCTCGATCGCCGCCGATCCGAGCACCGCGAACACGAAGCGGATCGCCGGGAAGGTCTGGAAGGCCCTGTGGGTAAACAGGCGGTGGAAGCCCACCGTGACGCCAAGTCCGGTGAGCAGGTACATGATCGCAAAGTCGAATACGTCGTAGCGATGGAGCAGCCCATCCCACAACTGCCACCCCGCGAGCCCAAGCCCGACGAACGGGGCGATCGTGACGATTCCGGTCAACGTCCGATCGAGCGTCTCGTTGGCCGTCGGCTGGATGTCGCCGGGACCCGGCTGGGCAGGATCCGGCTGAGCGGTTCGAGCGGCGGTCATCGGCTGCGCAAGGTACAACATCCAGACGACATGGTTACGTTTGCGCGAACGCGCGAATTCCCTTTGTTGGTCGGCAAAACCCTGGCTGGTCAGCCAAGCAGGCGATTGGCGGCTGCGCGAGACGGAGAAACCGACTAGACGATGCCCTTCTCCAACACAGCCCCCCTGCGCGACGTGCTTCAGCAAGCACTGCCCGAGCGTCGGTTCGGCGTGCGCTTCTGGGATGGAAGCGAGATCCCGCCCACCGACGGCAACGGGGACGGTCCCATGTTCACGCTGCGCTCTCCCGCCGCCATCGCCCACGTCCTGCGAGCGCCGGGCGAGCTCGGGCTGAGCCGCGCATATGTGTCGGGGGCGCTCGAGGTGGACGACCTCGACGGCGTGATCGACATGGTGGACACGATCCAGACACCCCAGCTCGATCGCGCTGACCGCGTGCGCCTCGCGCTGGCCGCCGCGCGCGCGTGCGGCGTCACCAGGCCGCCGCGCATCCCCGACGCCGAGCTGCGCCCGCACGGACGGCTTCACTCCAAGGAGCGCGACGCGCGCGCCGTTCGTCACCACTACGACGTCTCCAACGAGCTGTTCAAGCTGTTCCTCGACGAGTCGATGACCTACAGCTGCGCGATCTTCTCGCGGGGCGCCACCACGCTCGAGGACGCCCAGCGCGAGAAGGTCGACCTGGTGTGCCGCAAGCTCGCGCTCAAAGAGGGCGAGCGCGTGCTCGACGTGGGGTGCGGGTGGGGGTCGTTCGTGCTGCACGCCGCCCGCGAGTACGGCGTGCAAGCCGTCGGCATCACCCTCTCCCCATCCCAGGCCGCGCTCGCGCGCGAGCGCGTCGCGCAGGCGGGCTTGAGCGAGCAGATCGAGATCCGCGTGGAGGACTACCGCGACCTGAAGGGCGAGCGCTTCGACGCGATCGCGAGCATCGGCATGGTGGAGCACGTCGGCAGCGCTCAGATCGACGAGTACGCCCGCACGCTTGCCTCGCTGCTCGACTCGGGGGGACGCCTGCTCAACCATGGCATCGCGCGTTTGCGCCAGGGACTGGACGAGCAGGCGGGCGCGTTCACGCAGCGCTACGTGTTCCCCGACGGGGTGCCGCTGCAGCTCTCCCGTGTCCTGCTCGCGCTCGAGCGCGCCGAGTTCGTCACCGAGCACGTCGAGGGCTTCGCCCAGGATTACCACCGAACGCTTGGAGAGTGGATCGAGCGCCTGGACGCCAACCGCGAGCGTGCCGAGCAGCTGGTGGGGCCGGAGCGCCTGCGCGTCTGGCGCCTGTATCTGCGCGGCGCGCGCAACATCTTCAAGGTGGGCTTCGTGTCGATCTACCAGACGCGCGCCATCCGCCGCTGAAGCTCTGCTACGTACCAGCCGGCGCATGCGCCGGCTGGCCGGACGGTGCATGCACCGTCCGGGACCGCGCCGCATGCGGCGCGGTCTTCCCCGAAGAATGTGGCTAACCGCCGACCGCCACAACCTCCTGCACCGGCAGATCGAGCTCGCCGCGCAAGCGCTCCAGCTCGGCGCGCTCCTGCCAGGTTTGCTCGGGGTGCGTGACGACGATCACCTCGTCGGGGCCGAACGAGCGCAGCTGGTCCTCGATGGCGGTGATCGGGTTGGGATCGCCGATCGCGCCACGTGCGTGCACGCCCTGCGAACGCATCCACTCCAACGAGCGGCGCAAACGTGCCCTGGCGTGCTCGGTCTCGGTGTCGATGTCGGACACGTTGAAATGGATGTGCGAGGTGAGAACGGGAGCGAGCACATCCACTTCCAGATCGCCGTCATGGCCCGCCAGGCGCCGGCGCAGCTCCTCCCCGCCGAGCACGTCGTTGGCGATGACGAGCACGTGCCTGCGCCCGGGCGCCCGGTAGAAGTGCGATTCGCCCTCAGCCTCCTCCAGCGCGTTGCGCCGGGCGGGGTCGGGAGAGCGAAGGTAGGCTGTGCCGGCGACGAGCACCGCCACGACGAACAGCGCCACGCCGGCCCAAACGTCGATCAGCCATCCGACGAGCAGGGCGGCGACGATGATGGCGGCGCCCGCGACCGTCAGCCGGAAGGCGTCGCGCTCTGAGGTGATCGGTGTGCGTACCATGCCTTTGAAGTACCCGTTGGCGCGCTCATAAGCTCCTCGAGCGCGTTTGCATCCAACGGATGTGCGAGCAGGTACCCCTGGCCGTAGTCGCACCCCTCCTGCTGGAGCACGCGCAGCTGCGACTCGTCCTCGATGCCCTCGGCGAGCGTGCGCAGACCGAGCGCCTTGCCGAGCTGCACGAGCGTGTGGATCAGCGCCACCGACTCGCGCGAAGTGGTGATCTCGCCCACGAACGTGCGGTCGATCTTCAAAGCATCCACCGGGAACTGGCGCAGGTAGGCGAGCGAGCTGTAGCCGGTGCCGAAGTCGTCGACGGCGATGCGCACGCCGAGCTGCTTGAGCCGCGCAAGCCGCTCGGCTGTGGCCTGTGCGTCGCGCATGATCGTCGTCTCGGTCACCTCGAGCGTGAGCGCGCCGGGCGCGATGCCGCTCGTGCGCAGCGCGCCGCGCACCTCCTCGAGCAGCGCCTCGCTGTCGAGCTGCCGCGCGGAGACGTTCACAGACATCCCGATCTCGTGCCCCTGACGGCGCCAGGCGGCAAGTCGATGGCAGGCCTCGCGCAGCACCCAGCGCCCGATCGGCACGATCAGCCCGCCCTCCTCGGCGATCGGGATGAAGTCGTCGGGACCGAGCACACCGCGCGTCGGGTGACGCCAGCGCAAGAGCGCCTCCACCGCAACCAGCCGCTCGCTGCGCAGGTCGAACATCGGCTGGTAGAGCAGGAACAGCTCGCCGCGCTGCTCGGCCTCCGCGAGGTCCATCTCCAGCGTCACGCGGTCCTGCACGGCGGTGTGCATGCTCGACTCGAACAGGACGTAGCGGTTGCGTCCGGCGAGCTTTGCCTCGTGCAGCGCGACACCGGCGTCGCGCAACAGCTCCTCGGCGCCGTCGCGATGGCCGCAGGCGATGCCGATGCTCGCCGTCACCGATATGCGCGGCGTCCCGGGTCGGCGGATCTCATAGGGCAGGCGCAGCACTTCGAGCAGGCGCTCCGCCACGAGCTCGGCGCCGGCGTTCAGCGAGGCGCCCTCCATCAGCACGAGGAACTCGTCGTCGCCGAGCCGAGCCGCTGTGTCGATCTCGCGCACGATGCTCGACAGGCGTGCGGCGACGGTGCGCAGCAGCTCGTCGCCGGCACGGTGCCCGAACGTGTCGTTGACGGCGCCGAGGCCGTCGAGATCGATGTAGAGAGCCGCCGGAAGCCTGTGCGAGCGCGTCGCGCGCGCGAGCATCTGCTCGGCGCGGTCGAGCGCGAGCACGCGGTTGGGAAGCCCGGTGAGGGCGTCGTGCATGGCCTGGTGGCGCAGCTGGCCGCTGCGCTCGTCGGCCAAACCGAGAGCGCGCTCGCGCGAGCGCATGAGCAACAGCGCCAGCGCAGCGAGCAGCAGGCTGATGGCGGCGCCGGTGCCGAACACGACGATTCCCTGAGCACTTGCCGGCATGCCACTCACCGGCGCCGGTCCCTGCACGCGAACGATCCAGGTTCCATCGACGTGGAGCAGCGTGGTTCGCGTGAGCGTGCCTTTCGAGCCGGTTGCTTCTTCCTTGCCGAGCAGCTGATCGCCGAACGTGGGGTCGCGGTGGTAAACCGCCACGGCAAAACCGCGATGGGTGCCGATCGAGCTGCGTATCAGGCTGGGGATGTCGATCGAGCTCCACAGCCACGCGAACGCCGCGGCACGACGCTCGGCGACGGTCGCCCGCGGAGCGCCAAACCGGTAGGCGGCGATGCCCGCGAAGTCGGTGCCGAGCACCGGTGGGGACACCGACAGCTGGCCGGTGTCGGTGGCGTTGCTGAGCACGTGAGCGGTGCCGGGGATGGCCGATGCGCACCAGTCGGCGCGGGCGGCAAGCTGGACGAGCGAGCTTTCGGCGAGTCGACTGACGAACGCCGACAGCAGGCAATAGCGAGGACGCCGCCCAGGCGGGACTATCGTCGTGCTGCCGCGTGCCAGCCGCCGAAAATCGGGGTCGGCAAGGCGATGGGCTTGGAAGGCGGACAGCTGCGTTGCCGGCACGTTGCTGACCACAGCGGTGACGAGGCTTCCGACCTCGCGCTTGCGTCCTTCGAGGCTGTCATACCAGTGCGCAAGCTGGCCAGAGGTCATCTGCGGATGCAGCGTGACGATCGCGCGCAGCGTCTCCATGAAGTCGACGTCGCGCCGCAAACCGCTCGAGAGCGTGGCGGTGACGTCGGCGGCGGACGCCTGAAAGGTTTGCCTTTCGTGGGCACGCACGCTCGAACGCCAGAGCAGCGCCGCGCTGGCGGCCATCGCCAAGCCGATGAGCAGGACCCCAACCGCTACAAGCGGCCACATCCGGCGTAGAGGAGCCTTGATTTCGAGCATGGTGACGAGGGCGGGGAAACGGCCCCCATATATATTCAGCAACCGACACCCAGTCCCTACCGACCCGGGTCGCCCCGACGTCTCAACGCACGAGTTCGCGGCCCCGCAAAGCCAGCCACAGCTCGATGCGGTCGCGCGCACGAGAGAGATCGCGTTTGGTGAGCTGCTCGACTCGGCGGATGCGATAGCGCAGGGTGTGGCGATGGCAGTAGAGCGACCTGGCGGCGTGCTCCCAATGCCCGTTGTGCTCGATGAAGCTGTCAGCCGAGCGCAGCAGCTCCTCGCCATAGTCGCGGCCCTGCCCTTCGATGGGTCCGAGCACGGTGTGGCAGAACGTCTCGAGCGCCTGGCGGGTTTGCAGGGCCAGCAGCAGCTTCAACGCACCAAGATCCTCATAGGAGGCGACCTCCGGGGCGCCGGCGTCGGCTGCACTCGCGGCGTCCAGCGCAGAGCGCGCCTCGCGGTAGCCGAGCGCCACCGCGCTCGCGGGCGCGGGCCGGCTCACCGCTGCACGCACCTTCCCCAGGTGCTCGCACAGCTCCGCACGACATCGCGCGGCGATCGTCAGGGGTGAGGAGCCGCCCGACTCGCCGACTGCACCGCCCTGCGTGCCGCAGTCGACGATCGCACAGAGCAGCCCGTCGCATGTCGCCGTCAGGGCGAGCACGCCTTCGCGTCGCAGCGACTGCTCGAGCAGCGGCAGAGCCTGCTCGACGTCATGGGCGGCGAAGACGAGCACCGCCACCTGCTCGCCCACCCCGAGGGGGGTCAGCCAGCGGTACAGGTCATCCTGGCTCAGGCGCCCGCTCAACGCCAGCTCAACCAGCAACCGATCCGCGCTCAACATGTGTTTCCCAGAGTCGTTTGAATCGTAGAGCCGTAGTCTGCCTTATATATCCACCTAATATAAACCCACCGAGCGCCTCGCCCTGACGTATGCTGCGGGCGACCGATGGCGAGCATCCCCATGGACAGGCCCTCGACAGGCGTTCGGGTCGAGCGGCCCGCAGTGCGCTGGACGCCCTCCCCGACGATAGGCGGCTCAGAGCTGGCGCTCGCGATCGTTGCGGGGGTGGCGTTCGCGTTGCTCACCACCTGGCCGCTGATACTGCACCTGCCGAGCCGCATCGCGCCGGACCTGGGCGACCCGGTGCGCACTGCCTGGGAGATCGCCTGGGTGGGACACGCGCTCCTGCACAGCCCTCTGCACCTGTGGGACTCCAACGCCTTCTACCCCAACCCGCTCAGCCTCGCGTTCTCAGACTCCCTGCTCGGCTACGGTCCGGTGGGCGCGATCGGGTCGGGCACGGTGGCGGCGCTCGTCCGCTACAACCTGCTCTTCCTGTTCGCCTGGGCGTTGTGCTTCGTCGGCGCCTGGCTGCTGGCGCGCGAGCTGGGAGTGGGACGCCTGGGCGCGGCGGCGGCGGGGGCGGCGTTCGCATACGCCCCCTACCGGATCACCGAGGCGGGACATCTGCACGTGATCTCCAGCGGCGGCATACCGCTGGCGTTGTTCCTGTTGCTGCGCGGCTACAGGCGCTCTTCGCGAGGACTCTTGATCGCCGGCTGGCTGGCGGCTGCCTGGCAGATGAGCCTCGGCTTCACTCTCGGCTTGCAGTTCGCCTACCTGATGGGGGTGCTCGCGCTGCTCGCCGCATTGTGGTGGTGGGTGCAGCGCCGCGCGGCATCCCGCCGCGAATCGTTGGATCCGGCGAGCGCGACGTCAGGGCGCCTGCGTGGACTTCCGCGCGATCTCCTCGCAATCACGTGCATCGGGGTTGCGCTGTGCGGCGCGATCTCCGTCTACCAGGCGCGCCCCTACCTGAAGGTGGCGGCGGACTATCCCACCGCGAAACGCACGCTCAAGGAAGTCGAAACCTACTCGGCAGGCCCGTGGGCGTGGGTGGGTGCCTCCTCGGAGAACCGCGTGTGGGGCTCAGCCACGGCTGGCGCGCGCGCGCACGTGAACTCCAAGAACGAGAGCGTGTTCTTCCCAGGCGCCACGATCCTCGTGCTCACGCTCGTGGGCTTGGCGTCGCCGCTGTACACGCGCCGCCTGCGCATCGGTTTGCTGGTGGGCGTGGGGGTGTGCTCGGTGCTCGCCCTCGGCTTCGGCTTGACGGGCGGCGGCTGGCCGTATCGGCTGCTGTACGACATTGCGCCCGGATGGAACGGCGTGCGCGTTCCCGGACGTGTGTTCACGCTCGGCACCCTCTTCTATGCGCTGCTCGCCGCGGCAGGCGCCGAGCAGCTCGTGCGCATGGCGCGCGCCTGGGCGGCCCAGCGCGGCGCGCGGCTGCGCGACGGCTTGCCGGCAGCGGTTGGCATCGTGCTCGTGGTCGGTGTGGTGGGCGAGGGCGCAGGCCACATGGCCCATCCGGTGGTGCCGCAGCCGGCAAGCGCCGAGATCGGATTGCCGGGACCGATCCTGGGCCTGCCGGCGGACGGCGCGGCTGACCGCATCTGGCAGTACTTCTCCACCGACGGATTCCCGAAGATCGAGAACGGCAACAGCACGTTCGACCTCCCCTCCCAGGACGATCTGCGCGGCGGCATGGCGGGCTTCCCCGACCGGGCGAGCGTGGAGAAGCTGCGCTGGTATGGGATCCGAACGGTGGTGCTGCACCTGAAGCGACCGCCGTTGCCGCCACTGCACTACTCCAGCCCCGAGCCCGCCGACCCGGTGGCGGCTGCCGCCAAGCCGATTGCCGGGCTCGGCGTCACCCGCCGTCGAGTGGGCGACATAGTCATCTACACGATCGGCCCGGGACCCAGGGCTTTGCACGCACGATGAGCATCCACGAGCCTGAAGGCGCTGTGCGCACGAGCGATGCGGACACCAGCCGACCCACGTCGAAGCAGCCGTCGCGGCGCTCACGGCTCACCAGGCGTAGAGCGGCGCTCGTTTCGATACTGCTGGTGGGCGTGGCGTACGCCACGCTGATCCAGAGCTTCTCTTGGAACCAAACCTCCCACTACGACCTGATCCGGGCGCTGAGCCACGGGCGCACGACGATCGACGCCTACCAGGGGAACACGGGCGACAAGGCGTTCTACAAGGGCCACTGGTACTCGGCGCGCGCGCCGGGCTTGGCGCTGTACACGCTCCCGTTCTACGACGGCTTGAAGGCGGCGGGGGCCGAGCAGTGGGCGTACAAAGCGCAAGCGCAGCGCAGCGACGACGAGATGATCTATCTGGTCAACCTGTGGGCGGGGGTGTTGCCGGGCCTGCTGCTGCTGCTGCTCGTCGGCCATCTGGCGGAGCGCTTGCAGCCGGGCTGCGGGGCGGCTGCGGCGGTGGTGCTGGGGCTGGGCACGATCGCATTGCCGCTGTCGACGCTGATGTTCTCGCACGTGTTCACCGCGCTCCTCGGGCTGGTGGCGTTCGCGCTGATGATGCTCGAGCGCGACGGGCCGCCACGGCCGTGGCTGCTCGGGCTGGCGGGACTGGCGATGGGGTATGCGGGAGCGTCGGAGTACCCGCTGTTCTTCGTCGGGGTGGTGCTCGGCGTGTATCTGCTCAGCCACCGCGACGCGCTCACACCCCTCGGCGTGCTCACCCGCGCGGGCGCATACGTGCTGGGAGGGCTGGTGGGCATCGTGCCGCTGCTGCTGTACAACCACTACGCGTTTCACTCGTGGACGCACCTGGCGTACTCGAACATCCCCCGCCAGCAGCAGGGCTTCTTCGGAATCGGCTTGCCGAGCCTGCGCGTGATGGCGACGCTGCTGCTCGACTCGCGCGGCCTGCTCACCGTCTCGCCGGTGCTCGCGATGGGAGCGGTGGGAACATGGCTGCTCCACAAGCGCGGCAAGCGTGCGGAGGCGTTGACGATCGGCGCGGTGTGCTTGCTGTATGTGGGCTACAACTCGGGCTACTACCTGCCGTTCGGGGGCGGGTTCATGGGACCGCGCTTCTTGATGACGATGCTGCCCTTCCTGGCGCTGCCGATCGGCGTCGCGCTGGCGCGCCACCCGGGACCGACGATCGCCCTGGGCGCGGTGTCGATCGTGACGACGGTGGTGGCCACGATCACGCATCCGCTGATCGGATATGAGACGGAGGCGGTGGTGTGGGGCCGCTATCTGGTGCAGGGCTTCTTCCAGCCGACGATTGCAACCGCATACGGGATGGGTCGCGGCTGGGCGGGCATCTGGTTGTTCCTCGTGCCGGCGGCGGGTGCGGTGCTGCTGGCGGCGCTCGCGACGGCGCCCATGCGCATCTCCAACCGCTCGCTGCTCGCCGGCGCCGGGGCGCTGATCGGGTGGTGCGTGTTCGCCGTTCTCGCACCGACAGTGCTCGGAATCGACCATCAGGGCCTGCTCGACATCGCCCGAGCAGGCGACGCAACCGCCCTGCACAAGGGATTCGGCGACTATCCCCTGCGCACGCTCGCACCGCTGGCGGCAGGCGTCGGCGCGCTCGCCCTGCTGGCGACGCGTGTGGCGTCCGGGAAAAGCGGCAGACCTGCACCGCCCCTATAGACGCCGCGCAGGGACGGGTTTACATTTGAGCCTCCTCCCACGTCACCACTCCAGAGAGAAGAGGAGGGACAGACAATGCGCAAGATGGCGGATTGCAGGCGGTTCGAGAGCGAGTCCAACTGCTCGTTGACGATCATCGGCGAGGAAGAGGAGGTGGTGAAAGCGGCGGCGGAGCATGCGGCTGCCACGCACGGCCACACCGACACCCCGCAGCTGCGCGATCAGATCCGCGCGATGCTCGAGCCCGAGGACAGCTATCTTCCGGGTCGGCGCGAGCCGGAACCGTTCCCAGGCTGATCGCGACGCGCGCCGCGCTTTGCGGGTGCGTTGGCGAGCGGCGTCCCACTCGTGGTGTCGCGGAGCGCACGCTCGAGGGACTCGCCCCGCTCGGTCAACCACCAGGCGTTGGGTGTTCCACGCGTGTGCGGGTCGCCGCCGCGGTTGAGGAGCAGGTGCTGCTCCTGAAGGCGGGCGAGGATCTTGGAGATCTGACCCTGGTCGACGATGTCTGCACGCTCGGCGATGTCGCGATTGGACCCACCCGGACGTTCGGCGACGGCGCGCAGGACGCGCACGGTTCGATAGGTGAGCCGTCCGTGCGGAAGCTCGAGCATCGCCCGCCCGGACGACGGGAGCGCGGGCAGCTCTGCGTCGATCGGAGGCGCGGGCGGCGGCCGCTCGAGTTCGCGCGCGGCAGCGTTGGTGCCGAGATAGGGCAGCACGATCAAGCTCATCAGCTCGCCGTGTAAGTCGATCAGCTTCGGATCGTCGGGCTTGGGGGGCGAGTAGTCGCCGGCGGACCCGCCGCGCCTGAGCAGCCGACCGTAGAGCACGGTCAACACGGCACCAACCACCCCCTCGGCGACGACAGGCGAGGGCTCCCGCGCAAGCGTGCGGCGCTGGCGTGCGCGATCAACCACATCGCCGAGTTCGAGGAGCGCCTCGGCGCGACGCTCGAGCACGCGCGGCCCACCGGCGGCAGCGTGCACGATGCACAGCTGGGCAAGCAGAGGGTGTTCGTCGAAGAAGCGCAGCAACGCGGCGAGCCCCGCCCTGACGGACTCGCGCCAGCTGCGCTCTTGCGCATAAGCGGCTGCGCCCCGGGCTTGTGCCAGTGCGATCGCCCAGTTGAGCGTTTCGAGCAGGCAGTCTTCTACGTCGTCGAAGAGCTCATAGAAGGCCCTGCGCGAGACGCCGGCGCGAGCGATGACCCGCGCGACGGTGACGCCCGACGGACCGCGATGGGCCACCTCGTCGGCCATCGCTTGCAGGATCCTCGATCGCTGAATCTCCTCCACGGGTTAGACGCGACGATCGGCCGGGACCCCGATGCACTCCGCGCGCGCTTGATAATACATATGGCAAGCATCTGCTTAGTGTCAGAGGAAGATTGGCGCAGGAGCGGCTTTCCGGCGGCTTGCAAATCTGTTTGCAGAAGCGGGTTGCCGCTTGTGATCGGTCGCCCGGCTAGCTAGCTTGCGCGGTCGCATGTTCCTCTCGCGCCTTCCCCTGCGCCCGGTGGCGGCGCTGATCGTCGTGCTCGCGATCGGCGGGGCGGGCACCGCGCTCGCCGGCCAGTCGCAGAGCCAGCTCGAAAACGGCATCTCCGCCTCGGCAGCGCGCGAAGGCCAGCTGAGCTCGCGGATTCACGCCGACACGAGCAGGATCGAAAGCTTTCAAGGCAACATCGACGACCTCGAACGGCGTCTGGACGCGCTCGAAGCGAGCCTTGCCACCGAGCGCGCGCTGCTCGATCGCGTCAAGTCGCAGCTGTCCAGCGCACGCACGCATCTCGCCGCGCTGGTTGCCCAGCTCGCACAGGACCGCAAGGTGCTGATCGCCCAGGTGGTGGCGGCGTATGAGTCGCCGCCGCCGAGCATCGTCACCGTGATCCTCCAGGCACACGGCTTCGCCGACCTGATCGAGCGTGTGGACGACCTCAAGGCGATCGGCCAGCAAAACGCGCAGGCAACCAAGCGCGTGACGGATGCGCGCCAAGCGGTGGCGGTCGAAACCAAGCATCTGGCGGCCCTGTTCGCCACCCGCCAGCGCGAGACCACCGCGATGCTCGTGCAGCGCGACGAGGTTGCACAACTGCACATCGCGCTCGTAAATCGCCAACTGCAGTATGTGCACGCACGCAACCATGAGAGCGCCCAGCTATCGTCGCTGCGCTCGCACAAGCAGGCGCTCGAAGGCGAACTCTCCAAACTGCAGGCGAGCGTGCTGCGCTCTCAGAGCCAGTCGTTCGCGAGCAGCGGCCCGGTCGAATACTCGCCCTCAGGCGAATACGGCTTCTTCCAGGCGCCCGGAACCAACTACAGCGTGGGCGAGGAGCCAACCATCGCCGCACGCCTGAACAACCTTGGCAAGGCGCTGCATCTGCACCTGATCGGCATCTCGGGCTACCGCAGCCCGCAGCACTCGGTGGAGGTGGGCGGCTTCTCGAACGACCCGCACACGCGGGGGGAAGCCTCGGATACTCCGGGCGTCGAGGGTGTGCCCGAGGCGACGCTCAAACAGTTCGGCCTCACGCGCCCCTTCCCGGGGCCGGCTGAGGCGGATCACATTCAGCTGGGGTAAAGCGCGGCGCAGGTCGGGAATTCGTCCCGCCCCCGCCGGGACCGCTTCGCGGTGGGCGGACCGGCTGAAGCTCTGGCTGCTGACGAAACGTTCCATCCGGGGTTGCGAGTTGCATGGATCTGTGGTGCCGGAGACCGCTCAGACAATCATCTTGTTCGTCGTGGTGATCGTGCCCGGTTTTCTGGCTATGACCGGTTTTCGCGCCGGGCGCGCTGTGCCGGAGCACCCTGAGGGCCTCATCACGACCGCGCGCGTAATAGCGATTAGTGTCGTGATCGCTGTTATCGCATGGCGGTTTGGTGGGCGTGAGTTGTACGAACACGCTCGTGCCGGGACCGCACTGACGAGCAACGAGACCAACACCTACCGCTTCGTGATCGCTTTGCTCGCAATCCCCCTAGTCGCCGGCTTTGCGCTCGCGCAGACTGTGGACCTGCTCGCGAGTCGCGTGTGGCAGGCACGCGAGAATCTGCCCACTCAGCCTGGCGCCGGACAGCCAGAAGAGCCTCGCCGGATCCGCTGGCGTCGATGGGTGCTGCTGTCGTTGTCTGGTCGGCTACTGCATGACGGCCCGACGACGTGGGACCGCACATGGAAACAGATACGCCGCGGTGAGCCTTACGTGTATGCGCGGGTGACGACTAAGGGAGGCCGAGTGCTGGTGGGACTCGTTGCCGAAGGGTCACGCGTCGCCGTTTCGCCGCAGCCCCGCGACATGTACATAGAGCAGGTCTTGCGCCATGCCGCGGACGGCAAGCTCTATCCGACCGCTCATGGCTTGGGCGCGTTTATCTCGGGGAGCGAGATCGAGTCTGTAGAATGGGTATCTCACGAAGGGTCGTATTATCGTGACGGAAAAACAGCTCATCAACCGCGAGCTTCGCGAGGCCGAGATCAAAATGACCGGCCGTCCGCCCACTTCGGCGGTCGGATTCATCGGTTTCGTCCCAGCGGTCCCTGCCTCTCCCCCCGCTGCCAGCCAAACCTCGAGTTCAGGCGATACAACACGTCCCCAGCGCTAGACCAGTAGCAAGCCACATCCGATCGCTACAGCGCAGGGTTGGTCTCAGGCCCCTAGAACCGCCGGAGCGCCGTAGCCCATCAGCACATCCGGCAGCGCCACGGTCCCATCCTCGCGCTGGCCGTTCTCCAGCAGGGCTATGAGCGTGCGGCCCACGGCGACGGCGGTGCCGTTGAGCGTGTGCAGCGGTTCGACCCGCTTCTCCCGGCGCAGGCGGATGTTCAGGCGACGCGCTTGGTAGCTCGTCGTGTTCGAGCAAGACGTCAGCTCCCGATAGCGCCCCTGCGAGGGCATCCACACCTCGCAGTCGTACTTCTTGGCGGCTGAGTTGCCGAGGTCGGTGACCGCGATGTTCACCACGCGGTAGGGAAGCTCCAGGTCGGAGAGGATCTCCTCCTCGATCCCGAGGATGCGCTCGTGCTCCTCGCTCGACCGATCCGGCTCGACGAAGCTGAACATCTCAACCTTGTCGAACTGGTGCACGCGGAAGATCCCGCGCGTGTCCTTGCCCGCCGCCCCTGCCTCACGCCGGAAGCATGGAGAGAAGCCGGCATAGCGCAGCGGCAGCCGCTCAGCCGCAACGATCTCTTCGTCGTGCAGGGAGGCAAGCGCCACCTCCGACGTGCCGACGAGGAAGAGGTCGTCATCGGGAAGGCTGTAGATCTGCTGCTCGGTGTCGGGCAAGAAACCGGTGCCGAACAGCGCCCGCTCCCGAACGAGCACCGGCGGGATCACCGGCTCGAACCCATGGCTGCGCAGCTTCTCCAGAGCAAAGCGAACGAGCGCCAGCTCCACGAACACGAGATCGCCCTTCAGATACGCAAAGCGAGCACCCGAGGTGTGAGCGGCGTGCTCCATGTCAATCATCGATCCAGCCAATTCCAGGTGATCGCGAACACCGTCCCCGCCTGACAGGCGCGGCTCCCCGACGACCCGCACCACCTCGTCCTCAGGCCCCGGCGCAGCCGTCGGGTCGGGCAGATTGGGCAGCGGAGCCAGGGCCGCCTGCAAACGCTCCTCCACCTCAGCCAGCTCCTGAGCAAGCCGCTTCTCCCGCCCCCCCAGCTCCCGCTGCTGAGCAATCGCCTCGCTCGCATCCTCCCCAGCCCGCTTGGCCTGAGCGATCGCCTCAGCCGCGGCATTGCGCGAAGCCCGCAGCTCCTCCACCTGCGGGATCAAAGCCCGCCGCTGCTCATCCAGCTCCAGCACCCGATCGAGCCCACGCGTGACCTCATCCCCACGCCGGGCAAGCGCAGCCCGCACCACATCGGGCTCCTGGCGAATCAGCTTCAGGTCCAGCACGCCCGGACCCTGGCCGCTATTTCGTCGAGAGTGTGATGTTGACGGTAGGCACCTTCTGCGCCTGCCGCCCAGAGTAAGCCGCCAGGAAGTGCGCGATGTCCTGCGCATCCTGGCCGACGACGATGTTCTCGGGCATGATCGCCCCGGAGAACCCGCCGTTGCGGATCGCGAAGAGAACCTGTTCGACGTTCTCCTTGCGGATGTTGAAGTTCGGTCCGTTCGTGCGCACCCGGTCCTTGATGCTCGTGGCGGAGCCCTGAGCCCCCACGACGGACAGCGTGTGGCAGCCGGAGCAGTGGTCGCGGAAGAGCACCGCCCCGCGGTGGTATGGGCTGGACTTCGACACCGAGATGCCCTGTTCGCCGCAGGCGAGGAGGCCGACGGCGGCGCCGAGCAGCACAACCAGCGGCAGCAAGATCTTGGCGAGGGCCTTCATGCGCGGCGGAATATATCGATCGGGCCGGTCTCCGGCGCTTGGACAGCCGGGCGGAGCCTGCCGAGGCGGAACCTCACAGCCCGTGCGCCGTTTCGGCGGCGCGCAGGGCGAGGAAGACGACAACGATCGCCGAGAGCGCCATGACGCCGGTCTCACGCCGCACGATCGCCGCGACGAGTCGATGCTGGTCGCCTTCCGGAAGCTCGCCCACCGCCTGGGCGTTCGGCAGCCCGCGCTGGTCGAGGATCGTCTGCGCGGAGGCGATGCGCAGCTGCTCGGCGACGAATGCCACCGCCGGCGGAAGCAGCGCGTATAGATAGAAGAGGCTGTCGCTCGAGTTGCGTCCGGTGGCGGCGAGCGCCCCGACTCCGGCTGCGAACAGCAGGGCGGCGATTTGGCCGACGCGCAGCAGCACCCAGAAGAGGCGCGAAGGCGCGTGACGATGCCAGCTCCACGCGCCGACGATGGCGGCCACCCCGTTGACAGCCGCTACGAGCACCCCGGCGACAACCACGACTTCGTTTACGGGCATCCAGCTCGAACGGTTGCGTTTGAGCCGATCGACACAATCGGATTCCACCTGTTCTCCCCTGGAAGCGCAGGGGATTTCGCGCGCGCTTTCGAGTCAATCGTCACTATGTAACAGTCTGTCACAAGGGTGATATAACAGCGGCCGTGCTGCGCTCATACCTCCCGGCGATCGTCTTCCTGCTGCTCGGCGGCGCCGTGGGCGGGATCTTCGCGGTGCTGAACTCCTACCTCGGCCCACGCCGACCGGTGAAGCACAAGCAGGATCCCTACGAGTGCGGCCTTCCGTCTGAGATCAAGCGGGGCATGCGCTTCGGGATCAGCTTCTACCTCGTGGCGATGCTCTTCCTGCTGTTCGACATCGAGGTCGTGTTCCTGTACCCGATCGCCGTGCAGCTGAAGGCGTACGGAACGTTCGCGATGACCGAGACCATCGTGTTCATCGTGCTGCTGCTGATCGCCTTCGTATACGTGTGGCGAAGGGGAGCGCTCGAGTGGAAGTGAAGCGCGAGCCACTCCCCGCGCGCAACCAGGCAAGCGCCGATCGCAGCGGAATGCGCGTCAGCCGCCACAGCTCGAGCCAGATGCTGCGCGGAGCGGAGCTGGTCGGCCCCGCTCAACCGCACACTCTCGAAGGCGAGGAGCTGGAGCGCCACGTGCAAGAGCGCGTGCTCACCACCACGCTCGAGAAGGCGGTGGCGTGGGCACGCGGCAACTCGTTCTTCCCAGCCACGTTCGGCTTGGCGTGCTGCGCAATCGAGATGATGTCGATCGTCGCCGCACGAGTGGATGTCGCGCGCTTCGGCTTCGAGGCGTTCCGCGCCTCCCCGCGCCAGGCGGACCTGCTGATCCTCTCAGGGCGCGTGTCGATCAAGATGGCGCCGATCGTCAGGCGCATCTACGACCAGATGCTCGAGCCCAAGTGGGCGATCTCGATGGGCGCCTGCTGCTCGTCGATGGGCGTGTTCAACAACTACGCGCTCGTGCCCGCCGACAAGTTCCTGCCGGTGGACGTGCATGTCCCGGGCTGTCCGCCGCGCCCGGAGGCGCTCATGCACGGCATCCTCAAGCTGCGCCAGATGGTGCAGGAAGACCCGACCGCATCCTGGCGCGAGCGCTACGACGCGGTGGGCACCGAGGAGCCTCGGCTCGGTGCCTGACGCCACGGGCCTCGAGCTGCTCGCGCGAGAGCTGCGCGAGACCGATGTCGTGGGCGCGGACGGCGTGCTCGACACGCTGCACTTCCGCGGTCGCGCCAGCCTGACGGTGGCGCCGGAGAGGATCCGCGCGGTGCTCTCGCAGCTGCGCGAGCGCGGGTACTCGTTCCTTTCGAGCGTGCACGGCGCCGACTACCTTCCACACGAGCCGCGCCTGGGCGTCCACTACGAGCTGCTCGACATGAGCCGTGTGGACCGTGTGACGGTGAAGCTGCGCGTGCCCACCGACGCGCCGGAGGTCGACTCGGTGACGCCCGACGGCGAGGACGGGCCGGGCTGGCCGACCGCCGATCACCAGGAGCGCGAGGTGTACGACCTGTTCGGAGTCGTGTTCCGCGGCCACCCCGACCTGCGCCGCATCCTGATGCCCGAGGACTACGAGGGCCACCCGCAGCGACGCGACTTCCCGGTGGGCGGGGAGCCGGTGGCGTTCACGTTCAACGAAGCCAAGGCGTTCGGCAGGCGAGCGTGACCGTGGCGCAGCGCACGACATCGGAGTACCGCCGCCAGGAGGAGAGCATCACCCTCTCCGCCGTGGGCGAGCAGGTCGCCGAGGACACCCACGACGAGCTGCTGACGCTCAACTTCGGCCCGCACCACCCGGCGACGCACGGCGTGCTGCGCCTGCTCGTGACGCTCCAGGGAGAGGTGGTGCGCTCGATCAAGCCGATCATCGGCTACGTGCACACGGGCATCGAGAAGACCGCCGAGGACAAGTCCTACTGGAAGGCGATCCCGGTGGTGGAGCGGATGGACTACCTCTCCTATTACTTCAACGCGATGGCGTACTGCGGCGCTGTGGAGGCGCTCGTCGAGGTGGATGTGCCCAAGCGCGCCCAGTACCTGCGCGTGATCCACCTGGAGCTCAACCGCATCATGTCCCACCTGGTGTGGCTGGGAACGAGCGCGCTGGACCTCGGGGCGATCTCGATGTTCTGGTACTGCTTCCGCGAGCGCGAGGCGATCCTCGACCTGTTCGAGATGTCTTCAGGCCAGCGGATGCACACGCGCTACATCCAGGTGGGCGGCGTGGCGCAGGACATCCCGCGCGGGTTCGTCGAGAAGCTGCGCGCGTTCACCAAGCAGATGCCATCGCGCGTGGACCAGTACGGCGATCTGCTCAACCGCAACGAGATCGTGCTCGCCCGCCTGCGCGGCACCTGCCCGCTGGACGCCGACACACTGCTGGCGCTGGGCGTCACCGGACCGCTTCTGCGCGCCGCGGGCAACCCGTGGGACCTGCGCAAGGCGGCGCCCTACTGCTCATATGACGATTTCGACTTCAAGATCCCGGTGGGCACGGTGGGCGACAACTACGACCGCTATGCGGTGCGCCTGGCGGAGATGCGCGAGTCGGTGAAGATCATCGACCAGGCGCTCGACGGGTTGCCCGAGGGGCCGTACATCACGACCGACCGCAAGGTGGCGCTGCCGCCGCGGCACGAGCTGGCGACCTCGATGGAGGCGCTGATCCACCACTTCAAGCTGGTCACCGAGGGCTTTCGGGTGCCGCCGGGCGAGGTGTACAACGCGATCGAGAGCCCGCGAGGGGAGCTCGGCTGCTTCGTGCGCTCGGACGGCTCGTCCAAGCCGGCGCGCGTGCACATGCGCGACCCCTCGTTCGTCAACCTGCAGGCGCTCTCGCACATGGCGGAGGGCTGGTACATCGCCGACCTGATCGCCACGCTTGCGATGCTCGACCCGGTGCTCGGAGGGATCGACCGATGAGCGCCGTCGACGTCCCGGCGGGCCTGCGCGAGGAGATCGAGCGCCACATGAGCCTCTATCCCGACCCCCGCTCAGCCGCCCTTCCCGCCCTGCGTGCGGCGCAGCGCGAGCACGGCTGGTGCTCGCCGACGGCTATCGAGCAGGTGGCAACGGTGATGGGCGTGACGCCCGCGTGGCTTGAGTCGGTGGCGAGCTTCTACGACATGCTCGACACCAAGCCGGTGGGGCGGCACAGCGTGTATGTGTGCACGAACATCTCCTGCTCGCTGCGCGGCGCCGACCGGCTGTACGAGGCTGTGTGCGAGGCAGCCAAGGACAACCCGGAGCTGAACGTGCGCCCGTTCGAGTGCCTCGGCGCCTGCGACATCGCGCCGATGGCGTCCGTGGACGGCGTGTACGTCGGCCCGCTGAGCGAGCAGGACGTTCCGCGCATGCTCGAGGACGCGCTGGCGGGACGCCCGGTGCTCCCGGACAAGCAGCTGGCGACTCGCCTGGTGGCTGACCCGAACGCCAACTCGCAGGAGTTCCCCGCCCATCCCGTGCAGGAGCCGTCGCGGTGACCGAGCTGCTGCTGTTCAAGGACATCGACGAGCCCGGGCTGTGCACGCGCGAGGTGTACGAGCGGCGCGGCGGCTACGCGTCACTGCGCAAGGCGCTTGCCATGTCTCCCGAAGCATTGCTGGGAGAGCTCGAAGCGTCCGGTCTGCGAGGACGGGGCGGCGCCGGGTTCGCGATGGGCAAGAAGGTGTCGTTCCTGCCGAAGGGCAAGCAGGACAAGTACCTGGTGTGCAACGCCGACGAGTCCGAGCCGGGGACGTTCAAGGACCGCGAGCTGATGCAGAAGACGCCGCACATGCTCATCGAGGGAATCGCGATTGCCGCCTACGCGGCGGGCATCGACCGGGCGTTCATCTACATCCGGGGCGAGTACGAACTGCAGGCGGACCGCCTCGACGCCGCGCTCGCCGAAGCGCGCGAGGCGGGCTACGTCGGCGAGAACATCCTCGGCTCAAGCCATTCGCTTTCGCTGGTGGTGCACCGTGGCGCGGGGGCGTACATCTGCGGCGAGGAGACCGGCCTGCTCGACTCGCTGGAGGGCAAGCGAGGCAACCCGCGCCTGAAGCCTCCGTTCCCGGCGATCCAGGGCCTCTACCAGGGGCCGACGCTCATCAACAACGTCGAGACGCTGTCCACCGTGCCGGCGATCGTGCGGATGGGCGGCGAGCAGTACGCGCAGATCGGCACGGAGACCTCGAAAGGGACCAAGCTCGTGTCGGTGTCCGGACACGTGCAGCGCCCGGGCAACTACGAGATCGAGCTGGGCATCCCCTCGCGGGAGATCATCTACGGCCTGGCGGGCGGTCCGGCGGACGGGCGCAAAGTCAAGTGCTGGTTTCCGGGCGGCTCCTCCTCCCCGGTGCTGCTCGAGCAGGACCTCGACCTCCCCTACGACTTCGACTCGATGGCCAAGGCGGGGTCGATGCTGGGCTCGGGCGCGATCATCGTCGTGGACGACTCCACGCCGATCCTCGACGTGGCGCTGAAGGTGGCGAAGTTCTACAAGCACGAGTCGTGCGGCAAGTGCACTCCATGCCGGGAGGGAACGAGCTGGAAGGTGAAGACGCTCCAGCGCATCCAGAGAGGCGACGCCACGCCGATGGATCTGGAGATCATGGCGTCGCAGTGCGAGAACATCATCGGCAACTGCCTGTGCGTGCTCGGCGACGCGATGGCGATGCCGATCGGCTCGATCGTCGCCAAGTTCCGCGCGGAGCTGGAGGCTCACATCGAGTCGGCGCGCGCGCGCAACGGCCTCGGGGCCGCGCTGCCGCCGCACGCGCCAGGCGAGCCGGCGCTCGCCGTCGGAGGAGCGCACTGATGCCGCGCCCCGAGCAGCGCACGATCACGTTCACGATCGACGGCCGCGAGGTGCAGGCGCCGGAGAACTCGATGCTCGTGGACGCCGCCAAGCACGGCGACGTCGAGATCCCGGTGTTCTGCTACGAGCCCAAGCTGGGCCAGCCGGTGGGCGCCTGCCGCATGTGCCTGGTGGAGATCGAGGGCATGCCCAAGCTGCAAACCGGCTGCTCCACGCCGGTGAAGGACGGCATGGTGGTGAGCACGCAGTCCCCGCGCGTCAAGCAGGCGCAGGAGGGCGTGGTGGAGTTCCTGCTCGTCAACCACCCCCTGGACTGCCCGGTGTGCGACAAGGGCGGGGAGTGCCCGCTGCAGGACATCTCCTTCGGCTGGGGCAAGGGCACCTCGCGCGTGGTTGAGCCCAAGCGCCATTTCGTCAAGCCGCTCGCTCTCTCGGAGAAGATCGCCATCGACCGCGAGCGCTGCATCCTCTGCTACCGCTGCGTGCGCTTCTCCCAGGAGGTGGCTGAGGACAGCCTGCTCGTGCTGCTCGAACGCGGCGCAGACTCCTACGTGGGCACGTTCGACGGCAACGACTACGAGGCGCCGTTCAGCGGCAACATCATCGAGCTGTGCCCGGTGGGCGCGCTCACCTCTCAGCCCTATCGCTTCAAAGCACGCCCGTGGGACATCGAGGGCTCTGGGTCGGTGTGCACGCTGTGCCCGTCGCAGTGCAACATCACGTTCACGGTGCGCGACGACCGCGTGCTGCGCGTGCTCGCGCGCGACCACTCCGAGGTGGACGACGGCTGGCTGTGCGACCGCGGCCGCTTCGGCTACCAGCGGGCGATCCACTCCCCCGAGCGCATCGTGGCGCCGATGGTGCGCGACGGCGGCGAGCTGCGCCCTGTGTCCTGGGAGCGGGCGCTGGAAGAGGCGGCGGCGGGCTTGCGTCGCGCGGGCGCCCGCAGCCCAGCGATCGTCGGCGGCGAAAGCTCGAGCGAGGAAGGCTTCCTGCTCGCACGGCTGCTGCGCGAGGGGCTGGGATCGCAGGCGATCGACACGACAGCCGGCATCGACCCGGGGGAGCTGGCGCGCCTCACGGCGGACCCCGCGCTGCAAGCGACGGTGCCCGACCTGGAGCACGCCCATGCCGTGCTGGTGCTCGGCACCGACCCCAAGCGCGACATGCCGATCGTTGACCTGCGCATCCGCAAGGGCGTGCGCCGCAAAGGCGTGCAGCTCGCGATCGCCACGTCCCATCCCTCTGCGCTGGACGACAAAGCCGAGCTGTCGGTGCGCTACGCGCAAGGCGCGGACGCGGCGTTTGCGGGCGCACTTGCCACAGCCCTCTACGGCGGAGACTTCGAGCAGGCCGCCCGCGACGCCGGCGCCGAGCCCGAGCAGGTGGGCGCGCTCGCCCGACTGCTGAGCACAGGTTCGACCGAGGGAGCGAGCGACGCGTCCACCGACGAGCCGCGCGAGGTGGTGATCCTCTACGGCGAGCGGGCGATCGTCGGCGGCGGCGGCGCCGATGCGCTGTTGAAGCTCGCCGCCGGCCTGAACCTCGCCAGCCGCGACGGCGCCGGATTGCTCGGCGTACCCGCCGCCGGCACGAACGGGCGCGGCTTGTTCGAGGCGGGCGTGGCGCCAGGCCACGGTGCCGGCGGAACGTCAATCGCCGGAGTGGACGACGCCCCCTCGGCAGAGCGGATAGCCGAGCTTGTCGGCGATGGACAGCTGCCTGCGCTGTACGTGCTCAATGCCGATCCGCTCGCCGGCGGCACGCCCGACCCGGCGGCTGACCTGGCTGCCACGAACGGCACCGCGTCCGGCCACACCGGCCAAGACATCGCGCAGTGGCGCCGCGCCCTGGCGAGCGCCTCGATGGTGATCGCCCACGCCAGCTTCCTCACCGAGGGCATCCGCGAGCACGCAAACGTGGTGTTCCCCGCGGAGTCCTACGCCGAGAAGGAGGGCACGATCGTGCATCCGGACGGGCGCATCCAGCGTCTGCGCCCGGCGATTGGCCGCCCGGGCGAGGTGCGCGCCGGCTGGAGCGTGCTCGCCGATCTGGCGCGTCGCCTGGATCTGGATCTGGGCGTGCTGAGCGGCCCGATGGCGACAGCGCAGCTGTTCGAGGCGGTTCCGTTCTACTCCGGGTTGACGCTCGAGGAGATCGGCGGGCGCGGCGTGCGCTGGCAGGAGCGCCAGGACAGCGGCGCGAGCGCAAGCGCGCGCGAGGAGCTGACCTCCGATGCGACGGCTGGGAGCGCCGCACAATGACCGTGCTGAGCGTCGTCGGCTACTACGAGCCCTGGTGGATGCAGATCGCCAAGGGGATCGTGATCTTCGCTGTGGCGCTGCAGCTGGTGCCGATCGTGCTGATCGCCGAGCGCAAGCTGCTCGGCCGCTTCCAGGGGCGCTACGGACCCAACCGCGTCGGGCCGTATGGGATGCTCCAACCGCTCGCCGACATCGTCAAGCTGCTCACCAAGGAGCAGTTCCGTCCGACGACGTCGGTGGGCTTCCTGTTCGCGCTGGCGCCGGCGATCTCGATCGTGACGGCGGTGGCGGCGTTCTCGATCATCCCGTTCGGCGACGTGCAGGACATCTTCGGAACGAAGGTGGGCTTGTACGGCGTGGATGTGTCGATCGGCCCGCTGTACCTGTTCGCGTTCGGGGCGGTGGCGTTCTACGGGATCATGCTCGGCGGGTGGAGCTCGGGCTCCAAGTACTCGTTCCTCGGCGCGATGCGCGCGGCTGCCCAGCTGATCTCCTACGAGGTGTCCCAGGGGCTCGCGCTCGTGGGCGTGATCTTCACCGCGGGCACGCTCTCGCTCACCGGGATCGTCCACGCCCAGGCGGGCATGTGGTACGTGATCCCGCAGTTCTTCGGCTTCCTGGTGTTCCTGGTGGCGGGCTTCGCGGAGACCAACCGCGCGCCGTTCGACCTGACCGAGGCTGATGCGGAGCTCGTCGGCGGCTACAACACGGAGTTCGGCGGTGGGCGCTTCGCCACGTACTACGTCGCCGAGTACCTGAACGTGCGCGTCGTGTCGGGCATCGTCACCACCGTGTTCCTCGGCGGCTGGCTGATGCCGTTCGGCATCCACCCGCCGGGGTGGGTGGACCCGATCGTGGTGCTCGTGAAGATGGCGATCGTCACGTTCCTGTTCATCTGGGTGCGCGCGACGCTGCCGCGCCTGCGCTACGACCAGCTGATGAGCTTCGGCTGGAAGGTGCTGCTGCCGCTGGCGACGCTCAACGCGCTCGTGACCGCGATTCTCGTGGTGGTGACGCACTGATGGGCGGGTGGAGCCCAGGCGATGACGTCGTCGAGGTGCTGCGCAGCCCCGAGCCGGGCGCCACGCGCAGCACGTATCGCGCCTTCGGCGAGACGCTGCGCGGCCTGAAGACGACGTTCGCGCGGGTGGTGGAGGGTCCGGTGACCATCCAGTACCCCGAGCAGAAGACGCCCGTCTACCCACGCTTCCGCGGCCGCCACAAGCTGCACCGCTTCGAGAGCTCCGATCCCGCCAACCCGGGCCTTGAGAAGTGCGTGGGCTGCTCGCTGTGCGCCGCCGCCTGCCCCGCCGACTGCATCCGCGTGGTGGCAGCCGAGAACACGCCCGAGCACCGTGTGTCGGCGGGAGAGCGCTATGCGGAGGTGTACGAGATCAACCTCTCGCAATGCATCTTCTGCGGCTACTGCGAGATCGCGTGCCCGTTCGACGCGATCACGATGGGCCACGACTACGAGATGTCGGCTTACGAGCGCTCGGATCTGATCTTCACCAAGGAGATGCTGCTCGCCGAGCCGCTGGAGCGCACCCCGCTGCGCCGGGAGGGCGAGTAGTGATCGCCGCGCGCCGACACGCAACCGCTCGCATCGGAGGCTCCTGGTGAGCGCGGTGCTGTTCTTCATCGCCGCCATCGGCGTGATCGCAGGAGCGATCGGCGTGGTGAGCCTGTCCAACCCCTTCTACAGCGTGCTCGCGCTCGTCGGGCACCTGCTCTCGCTGGCGGTGCTGTTCCTGCTGCTGCGCGCCGAATTCGTCGCCGCCGCCCAGGTTGTGCTGTATGCGGGCGCCGTGATGGTGCTGTACGTGTTCGTGGTTGCGTACGTGGGCGGCGAGGAACAGTCGCTGATGGCGACAGGAGCGCTGCGGCGCGTGCGCTCGCGCGGACACGGCGGGCGCAAGCTGAGCGGAACGCTGTTCGCGGGCGTGCTGCTCGTCGAGCTGTTCATCGCGCTGCTGGGCAGCGGGCTGAAGGCGGTGGACGGCTACGGCGCCCCCTACGTGCCGGGACCGCACGCGTTCGGCACACCCGGCTACATCGGCAACCTGCTGCTCACGCGCTTCTTGGTGGTGTTCGAGATCTCCTCGCTGCTGCTGCTGGTCGCCGCGGTGGGTGGAGTCGTGTTGGCGCGCCGCCGACACGGGCTGGAGGACGATGAGCACGGCGAGTACGCGCCTCTGCCCCTCGCCCGTCCGCTCGGCACGGGCACGATGCTCGAGGCGGTGGAGGGCCTGCCGTTGGCGCGCGCCCGGGCGGGCGCCGGACACTCCGCCCAGAATGGCACTGCCGCGCGCGGCAACGGTGCCCTCCACCAGGAGGGCGGCGGGGGAGCATCGCCTGGTATCTGGCCACCTCGGCGCTCGTCTTCTCGATCGGCGCGTTCGGCGTGTTGACCCGCCGCAACCCGCTCGTCGTGCTCCTTTGCCTGGAGCTGATGCTCAACGGCGCCAACCTGGCGTTGATCGCCTTCTCGCGCATGTGGGGCAACGGCGACGGCCAGATCCTGGCGATCATCGTGATGACCGTTGCAGCCTGCGAGGTGTGCATCGGCCTTGGCATGATCGTCGCCATCCACCGCCGCCGCCTGCCGATCGACGTGGACGAGCTGAGGGAGCTGCAGGGTTGAGCACACATGAAAATGCCTGCCACGCGCGCGCGTGCGCGCGTGCGCGTGTCAGCCATTTCGGTGACATGCACCACACACGCGGAGCCCACCGATGAACGCAACCACGTTCGGCTGGCTGACGCTCGCCTTCCCGCTGGCGGGCACGCTCGCGATCGGCCTGGGCTACCGCAGGCTGCCTGGGCGCAGCGCAGGCGTGATCGGCACGGCGGCGATCGCGCTGGCGTTCGCCGCGGCGATCGGAGCGCTTCTCTCCCTGGAGAGCCACTCCCCGGCGCACCGCCAGCTGACGTCATCGCTGTGGGACTACGCGAGCACGGTTGGCGTCGATGCGCACATGTCGATCCTCGTGGACCCGCTGTCGCTGTTCATGGCGCTCACCGTCACAGGCGTTTCGAGCACGATCCACCTGTACTCGATCTCCTACCTGGACTCCGACCGCGGCGTGCGGCGCTACTTCGCGTACATGAACTTCTTCGTGTTCTCGATGCTGCTGCTCGTGTTGGCGGGCAACTTCCTGCTGCTGATCGTCGGATGGGCGTTCGTGGGCGCGGCGTCCTACCTGCTCATCTCCTTCTGGTACCGGCGAACGACAGCCACGCGTGCGGGGATCAAGGCGTTCGTCATCAACGTCGTCGGCGACGTCGGTCTCGTGCTGGGCACGTACTTCATCTTCAAGCACACGGGCACGCTCGACTTCATCAAGACGTTCCGCGCGGCTCCGCACGTCTTCTCCAAGGACGAAGGCGACCTGGTGGCGGGTTGCATCCTGCTGCTCGTGGGAGCGTTCGCCAAGTCGGCGCAGATCCCGCTGCACACCTGGCTGCCGGACGCGATGGAGGGTCCCACGCCGGTATCGGCGCTGATCCACGCCGCCACGATGGTGACCGCGGGCGTGTACCTGATCGCGCGCATGCACACCCTCTTCGAGCTGGCGCCCGCCGCTCAGGACGTGGGCGCGATCGTCGGCGCGGCGACGCTCCTGATCGCGGGCACGATCGGGCTTGTCGTGACGGACATCAAGCGCGTTATCGCCTACTCGACGATGTCGCAGATCGGCTACATGATCATGGGAGTCTCGGTGGGCGCGTACGCGGCGGGGCTGTTCCACCTGATGACGCACGCCTTCTTCAAGGCGCTGCTGTTCATGGCGGCGGGCTCGATCATCGGAGCCATGGCGGGCGAGCAGTCGCTCGACCGGATGAAAGGCTTCCGTAAAGCGATGCCGTTCACGTTCGCGTGCTTCGTGATCGGCGGTTTGGCGCTGTCGGGCGTCCCTCCCTTCTCGGGCTTCTTCTCCAAGGATGAGATCCTGCTCGTCACGGCGGAGCGCGGCGGCTGGCATTGGGCGCTGTATGTGGTTGGCTACATCGGCGCGTTCCTCACGGCGGCGTACACGTTCCGGATGATCTTCCGCGCCTTCTACGGCGATCCGGCGCCGGAGGCGCGCGAGCTCGAAGAAGGGCATCTGCACCACGCCGAGCAGCCGACCAACCCGGCTACGGGCGAGGTGGAGGACACCGACGTGGGCTTCCCGGGACCGGCGCACGCGATCGCCGAACAGGCGCTTCCGATGCGCGCGGCGATGAGCCTGCTCGCCATCGGCGCGGTGGGCGCCGGTTTGCTGCAGATCCCGCAGGTGGACTTCGTGATCGACGATTTCCTGCGTCCGAGCTTCGGCGATTCGAGCCTGTACGCCACGCACACGCGCAACGGTCTGCTGATCCTTGGCCTTGTGCTCGGAACCGCGATCGGGCTGGCGGGCATCGCCCTTGCCTGGCGCATATGGGTGGCGCGCCCGGGCACCGCCACAGCGCTGCGCAGACGATTCGCCCCGGCGTATGAGCTGTTCGTCAACAAGTGGTGGTTCGACGAGCTGATCGACGCGCTCGTCGTGCGACCTGCGCAGGCGTTCGGACGCTTCGCACGGAGCACCTTCGAGCGGGTGTTCGTCGAAGGGGCGCTCGTGGAAGGCACCTCCTCGCTCGTGCGGGCGGGCTCGGCGTCGGTACGAGCGATCCAGACCGGCCTGCTGCGCTACTACGCGGCGCTGCTGCTGCTCGGCGTGTCCGCTCTCGGCCTCTACTTCCTGCTCCAGAGCTGACCCCCATGCCCCTCTCCTCCACACCCCACCAGAGCTGACCTGATGCCGCCTCTTTCGATACTCGTCTGGCTGCCGCTCGCGTGCGGAGCCCTCGGCGCGCTGCTGTCGCTGCTGAACGGACACGAGCGGGATGCCGAGTCGGCGCCGCACCGCACCTGGAGCGTCGCCGGCCTGACAGCGCTCGCCGGCTCGCTCGGCGCGCTGGGCTTGGCGATCGCCTACATCGCCGACTACAGCCCGGGCTCGCACGGCTTGAAGGACGTGACCGACGTCGTGTGGATCTCCGAACTGGGCATCCACTACAAGCTCGGCGTCGACGGCTTGAATGTGCTGCTCGTCGGCCTCACGGCGCTGCTGTTCGCGGTGGCGCTGCTGTCGCTCAACCTGCGCCCGGCGGCCCGCCAGGTTCCGCGGGCGCGCACCTTCTACTTCCACATGATGCTCGCCGAGTCCGCCGTGCTCGGCGCCTTCCTGGCGCAGGACCTGGCGCTGTTCGTGGCGTTCTTCGACCTGATGCTGATCCCCTTCTACTTCCTGATCGGCAGCTGGGGTGTGGGGCCGGACCGCGTGAAAGCGACGATCAAGCTCGTGATCTACACGCTGGTCGGCTCGCTGTTGATGCTCGCCGCGGCGATCGCCACGGGCGTGCTCGCGGGTCAGCAGCACGGCGAGCACATCACGTTCGTGCTCTCACAGCTTCAGGGCTTGCCTCTGAGCAAGGGCTCCCAAGAGTGGATATTCCTGTTCTTCGCCGCGGCGTTCCTGGTGAAGATGCCCGCCTTCCCCGTGCACGGCTGGCTCAGGGACGGCTATCGAGCCATGCCGATCGAGGTGCTGATGGTGTTCTCCGGGGTGCTGTCCAAGGTGGGCGCATACGGCTTCTTGCGAATCGTGCTGCCGCTGTACCCGCAGGCGGCTGCCCACTTCCAGATCCTGATGCTGCTGATCGCGCTGGCGTCGATCCTGTACGGCTCGGCGATCGCCTTCACCGAGACGAACTCCCGCCTGATCGCCGGATACTCCTCGATCGCCCAGCTCGGGTTCATCACGCTGGGGATCTTCGCGCTGAACCCACAGGGCGCCCAGGGAGCGCTGCTGCAGATGGTCAACCACGGCTTGGTGGTGGCGCCGATCTTCTTCATCATCGCGCTGCTCGCCCAGCGCGCGGGCGGCTCTGAGGACATCCGCGACATGGGCGGGATCGCGTTCCGAGCGCCGGTGCTCGCCACGCTCTTCTTGATCGTGGCGCTCGCCACGCTGGCGATCCCGGGCTCCGCTAACTTCGTCGGCGAGTTCCTGATCCTGCTGGGCGTGTTCAAGAGCAAACTGGCGATCGCGGCGATCGCGTTCGCGGGCGTGGTGATGGCGAGCGTGTACGCGCTGCGCCTGTTCATCCGCTCGATGCACAACCGCGTCTCGCCGCAGGTGAGCTCGCGTGAGATCTCGCTGTCGGACGGCGTGGTGCTCGCACCGCTGCTCGCAGCGATCCTCTTTCTCGCCCTCTACCCGCAGGGCGCACTGAAGCGCAGCGAAGCCTCGGTGAGCGCCTCGGTGAGCGCTGCCCACACGGCGCTCAGCGCCCCGATCACAGCGGAAGTGCAACCGTGACGCCACTTGCAATCGCCCACCTGAGAGGCCCGCACGTCGACTTCGCGGCGCTGTCGCCGCTGATCGCCTTCCTCGGGGGCGCGATCGTCGCGCTGATGGGTGGCCTGGTCGGCCCACGACGCCTGCGCGAGCACCTCACCGGCGCCCTTGCGCTGACGTCGCTCGGCGCGGCGCTGGCACTCAGCATCTGGCGCTGGGGCCACGACACCTCCGCGGTGGCAGGGGCGCTGCGCATCGACCAGCTGACACTCGTCGTGAACTTCATCCTCATCGCGGGCGGCGTGGCGGGCGTGCTGCTCGCCTGGCGCTCGCGGGCGGCGCGCGAAGCCGCGCACGGCGAGCTGTATGGCCTCTTGCTCTCGACGATCGGCGGCATGTCGCTGCTCGTGTCGGCCCAGAACACGGTGGCGGTGTTCCTCGGCTTGGAGCTCCTGTCGATACCGCTGTACGTGCTGTGCGCAAGCGAAATGCGCCGCGAGCGCTCCCTGGAGGCGGGCTTGAAGTACCTGATCATCGGCTCGGTGGGCTCGGCGACCCTGCTGTATGGCATCGCGCTCGTGTACGGCGCCACCGGTGCGACGGACTTCGCCGCGATCGCAGGCGCGATCTCCGCCAAGAGCCTGGCGGGCAATGCGATGCTGCTGACCGGCATCGCGCTGTGCGTGGCGGGCCTGTGCTTCAAGGCGTCGGTGGCGCCCTTCCACCAGTGGACACCCGACGTATACGAGGGCGCGCCCACACCGGTGACTGCGTTCATGGCGGTGGCGACGAAGGTGGCGGCTCTCGGCGTGCTGCTGCGCCTGTTCGATGTCGCGTTCATCGAAGCCCAGTCCAGCTGGGGTCCGGCGCTGGCGGCGCTGGCGACGGTGACGATCGTCGTGGGCAACATCGGCGCGCTCGGGCAGTCCTCGATGAAGCGCATGCTCGCCTACTCCTCGGTGGCGCAAGCCGGCTACATGCTGGCGGGAGTGGTCGTGGCCAGTCAGCTGGGCGCGCGCGCGCTGCTCTTCTACCTGGCGGTGTACGTCGCGATGAACATGGCGGCGTTCGCGGTGATCGTGGCGCGTGAGCGTGAGACGGGCCTCGGCGACGGCATCGCAGCGCTCACCGGCCTCGGCCGCACACACCCGTGGCTTGCCTGGCCGATGACCATCTCGATGCTCGCGCTCGCAGGCATCCCCGCCACAGCTGGGTTCATCGGCAAGTTCTATTTGATCAGCGCCACAGTCTCGGGCGGCTATACCTGGCTGGGCGTGGTGATCGTGGTCGGCTCGATGCTCTCGCTCGCCTACTACCTGCCGGTGGTGGCGGCGATGTGGATGCGCGAGGCACCGGTGCCGGCGATCGCAGGCGCCTCGCCAGAGCTGGACGGAATCACGGACGAGCGCGAGACGCACTGGGAGACGGCGTTCGTGGCGGCCGTGGCTGGCACCGCGACGATCGTGCTTGGCATCGTCCCGCAGCCGCTGTTCGACCTCGTGCGCGGCGTCGGCAACAGCCTCGGGCTGTTCTAGCGCTTAGCCAGCGGCCTGCTCGGCAGCCTCTTCGGCGGCCACGAGCCGGCGCTCGACGAGCGCCAACCCGGAGTCCCAGAAGCCCGGGTCGGCTAGGTCGACGCCGACGATCTTGCCGAGCTCCTCGGGCGAGCGCGAGCCGCCCGCACAGAGCAGCTCCAGGTAGCGCGGCACGATCTCCTCGCCGAGCTGCTCGTAGCGCTCGTACACGGAGAGCGCGAGCAGCTGCCCATAGGCGTAGGCGTAGACGTAGCCGGGCGTGTTGATGAAATGCGGGATGTAGGACCACCAGGAGCGGTAGCCGTCGGTGACCTGCACCGAGTCGCCGAGCATCTCCATCTGGCTTTGCGCCCACAGCTCGCCGAAGCGCTGCACCGACAGCTCGCCCTGCTCGCGGCGAGCGGTGTGCGCAAGCTCCTCGAAGCGGTTCATCGCGATCTGACGAAAGACGGTGGCGATCTGGCCCTCGATGTGCTCAGCGAGCAGCGCCAGGCGCGAGCGCGGGTTGGAGTCCTGCTCGAGCAGCCTGCCAAAGACGACGGTCTCGCCAAACACGGACGCGGTCTCTGCAAGCGTGAGCGGAGTGCCCTGATGGAAGATGCCCTGCTGGGCAGCCAGCGCGAAGTGCACGCCGTGACCAAGCTCGTGCGCGAGCGTCAGCACGTCGCGGCGGCGTGAGGTGTAGTTGAGCAGCACGTACGGGTGCACGGATGGCACAGCCGAAGCGCAGAAGGCCCCGCCACGCTTGGCGGGTCGCACGGGCGCATCGATCCAGCGCTCGTCGAAGAAGCGCTGGGCAACCGCCCCCAGCTCCGGCGAGAACGAGGAGTAGCAGTCGAGCACGATCTCACGAGCCTGGGCGAAGGAGAAGGTGACCTCGTCCTCGGTGACTGCCGCCATGCGGTCGTAATCGGCGAGCTGCTCGATTCCGAGCAGGCGCGCCTTCAGGCGATACCAGCGCCGGGGAAGCTCGTAGCGGGCGCGCACAGCCTCGATCAGCGCCGCCACCGACTCGTCGCTCGCCTCGTTTGCCAGGTTGCGCGCCGCCAGCCAGCTGGGATAGCGGCGCAGACGGTCGTCGGTGGCCTTGTCGGCGAGGAGCGTGTTGAACACGAACGCGCGCGTTCGCACGCCGGGCTCCAGGGCGGCAGTGACGGCGTCGGCGATCGAGCGCCGCACGTCGCGATCGGGCGATACGAGCTGGCTGAGCGCCACGTCGAGCGCGACCTTCTGCGGCGCGCCTTGCGCCGCAGGCCCGCGCAGCGCCTGCGTGAGCCCGGACCCTCGGCTGCTCGACTGGGACGGCAGCTCGACCTCGATCGCCGACGTCAGCTCCTCGAACAGGCGCGACCAGGCGCTTGCCCCGGTGACGCCCTTCTGCGCGAGGATCTTCTCCTCGGGCTCGGAGAGCAGGTGCTCCCTGTAGCGGCGCACGCTGTCGAGGTGGTGGGCGCAAAACGACAGGCGCTCCTCAGCGATCAGCTCCGCCGCGCGCTCGTCGTCGAGCGCCGCCCACTCAAGCTCGAAGAACAGGAGCGTCGTCTGAATCTCGGTGCCTTGCTCCTGCACCTCCTGCAGCAGCGCCCCGTTGGCGGGATCGGCAGTGTCGACCGAGAAGCGCAGACCGGCGTAAGTGCCGGCGCGTCCCACCAAGTCCTCGATGCGCTCGAGCTCGCGCATGGCGTGCTCCAGCCCGGCGGCATCCAGCTGGGCAACCTGACCGGCATAGCGCTCGGCGAATCCCTTGGCGAGCTCGAGCGCCTCTGCGAGCTGGCGCCTTGCGCCCTCGGATCCCTCGCCGTCGACGAGCGGGTCGAGCTCCCAGGCGGTTTGCTCCAGCTCGGGGTCGGTGGCGGTGGCGGTGGACTCGCTCGCAGCCATGTGCCGCTGATTCTAAGCCGTGGCCGCGCAGGGGCGGGCGTGCCAACCGACATGCGCGCTAGCATCGCCGCTCGGATGCACGAGACGACGCCGAAGGTGTACCTCATCGCACGCCCGTCGATAGACGTCGAGGGGATGCACAGATACCTGCGCGACGTCGGCGGCGACTCCTGGCTGGAGCGCCGCCTGGACGAGGCGGGAGGACGGGGCAACGGCGGCGAGCTGCTCGTCGAGTTCGGCGGCCGGGCTTGCTACCGCAGCTGGGAGCCGGGCTTGAACCCGAACGTGACGCGAGTGCGAACCGACCAGCGCGAGTACTTCGCGAACATCCTGCGCAGCGCCCACGGAAGCGTGCTGGAGCACGCCAACTACTCGTTCGCATTGCGCAACGTGAGCAGGGTGTTCACCCACGAGCTCGTACGGCATCGCGCCGGCTCGGCGTTCAGCCAGGAGAGCCTGCGCTACGTGCGGCTGTCCGACATCGGCTTTCGCGTGCCGCCCGCCTTGGAGCCGCTGCGCGAGCAGATATTGAGCATCGTCGAGCAGCTGGAGCAGATCCAGATCACGGGCGCCAAGGCGCTCGGCATCGACGAGGAGGGCGTGCCGTTCCACGTCAAGAAGGAGGTCACCTCCGCGCTGCGCCGGCTGGCGCCGATCGGCCTCTCGACAGACATCATCTGGACGGCGAACGTGCGCACGTTGCGTCACGTGATCGAGATGCGCACAGCCGAAGGGGCCGAGGAGGAGCTGCGCCTGGTGTTCGACGAGGTCGCGCAAATCATGCGCGCCGAGGCGCCCGGCCTCTTTCAGGACTTCACCCGCCAGAGCGACGGGTCGTGGATGCCGGAGTACCGGAAGGTTTAGGCGTCCATCGTGCGCGTGCGCCACGCGCCGAGCACCAAGAACACCGCCAGCCACACCGCCATCACCAGGATCGCCGTGGCGGAGCCCATCGTCACGGCCCCTCCGCGCGCCGGTCCGTGACCGCTGCCGTTGTCGAGGCTGACCGGGCTGAAGTGGGCGATCGCTTCCCGCAAAACCAGCCTGCGGGCGCTGCCCAGCGAGCTGATGTCGGTGAGGATGGGGCTGGCGATCAGCTGCCAGCCGATCAGCGCGACGAGCGAGGCCGGCCGGGATGTCGTCAGCGACGCGAGGCCCACGGCGACGACGCAGATGACGCCGGTGGACAGCAGCGTGAAGCCGAACCCGTCGAGCGCCGTCGAGGCGCCGGGGGTGGGCGTGCCACCGGCGAACACGAACGTGCCGATCATCGAGAGCGCGTAGGCGAGCGTGACGATCGCCCACGTGAGCGCCAGCGCGGCGGGCACACGCGAGGCGAACAGCATCAGACGTGAGCGGCCGGTGACGACGAGATCGCGGAAGACGCCCGCGGCGGAGTCTCCCGCGCCAGCCTCGGCTCCGACGAGGATCGCCGCGAGCGGCCCGAAGAACAGAGCCACGACGCGCAGCGAGTCCTGAAACCCTTTCATCCCTCCAGCCGGGCCGTGTTCGGCTGGGCTGGAGGAGTGCTGGGCGGCGCCGATGATGAAGTAGAGCGCCAGCGGCAGCAGAGTCAGCAGGAGCGCCCAGATCACCGTGCCGCGCCGCTTGCGCAGCTTGAGGACGTCCGCCCGGGTCATGCGAGCTGCGATCGCTGGGCTCATCGCAGTCATGCCGATCCTCCCTCATCCGCGCTGTTAAGCCGTGAAGTGACCTCCAGAAAGCGCTGCTCCAGGCTCTGACGCACAGGCTCCAAGCGGCTCACCGCCAGGCCAGCCCCGACGAGCATCGCGTTGACCTGTGCCGCCGAGCGCGGCTCGCCAGTGAGCGCCAGGCGCAGCCCCTCCTCGGACAGCCGCGCCTCTTGCACGAGCTGGCTGCCGTCGAGCAGCGACAGCGCTCGGCTGGGGTTGTCCACCTCGACGAGCAGCTCGTTGCGTGCCGCTCCCTTTGACAGCTCAGAGATGGCGCCCTGCATGAGCACCTTGCCGCGATCGACGATCGCGGCGTGATCGCACACCTTCTCGACCTCGTCGAGCAGATGCGAGGAGAGGAACACGGTGCGCCCCTCCTGCTCCACCATCGCGCGGATCATCTCGCGGAACTCCTGAATGCCGCCCGGATCGAGGCCGTTGGTGGGCTCGTCGAGGATCAGCAGGAGCGGGTCGGCGAGCAGACAGCGCGCCACTCCCAGGCGCTGGCGCATCCCGAGCGAGTACTTCTTGACCTTGTCATCGGCGCGCTCGCTCAACCCCACTCGGGCAAGGGCCGGTTCGATGCGCTTGTATGCCTCCGGCCCGCGCACGGCGGCGACGATGCGCAGGTTCTCACGCCCGGAGAGGTGCGGGTGAAAGCGCGGCTCCTCGACGATCGCCCCGACTCGGCTGAGCGCCTTGGCGCGCTCTGCCGGCACGGGATGCCCGAGCAGGCTCATGGTGCCCGAGCTGGCGTTGGTGAGCCCCAGCAGCATGCGGATCATCGTCGTCTTGCCCGCCCCGTTCGGGCCGAGAAAGCCGAACGCCGTGCCCCGCGGCACGCGCAGGTCGACGCCGTCGATCGCGGCGCGCGCGCCAAAGCGCTTGGTCAGCCCGCTCGTTTCGATCGCCGTGCCAGCCATAGGCGGCTGGGCGGCCGGGCTGGGAGCCGTGCTCGTATCGGCGGCTGATGCCATCGGCGAGCACTCTGGCGCATCGAGCGGACGCTCGCTATAGGGGATTTCCCTGAGATCCCCTACGCGCCGTCAAGCGCCACCAGGCGCCGCTCGAGTGCCCAGCGGCTCAGCTCGTGGCGCGTGGAGAGCTGTAGCTTCCGCAATACAGAGGAGACGTGCGCCTCGACGGTCTTCACCGAGATGCCGAGGCGTAGGGCGATCTCCTTGTACATGTAGCCGCGGGCGATGTGCTGGAGCACCTCGCGCTCGCGCGGGGTGAGCTGGTCGAGCTCTGCGTCCTCGCCGGCGGTCGCGTCTGTGGGGTCGGGCCGACGGGCGAAGGCGTCGAGCACGAAGCCGGCGAGGCGAGGCGAGAAGACTGCGTCGCCTTCGGCGACGCGCCGCACCGCGTCGGCCAGCTCCTCGGCGGAGATCGTCTTCGTGACGTAGCCGCGCGCGCCGGCGCGGATCACCGCAATCACGTCGCTCGCGGCATCTGACACCGACAGCGCGAGGAAGCGCACGCCCGGCGGCTCGTCTGCCAGGCGGCGGATCACCTCGACGCCGCCGCCATCGGGCATGTGCACGTCGATCAGCACCACGTCGGGGCGCTCGCGGCGGATCGCCGCCACCGCCTCCTCCACACCGCCCGCCTCGGCAACCACCGCCACGCGCTCGCCCAGCTCGGCACGCACGCCCGAACGAAACAGGGTGTGATCGTCGACGAGAACCACGCGGGGAGGGGCACTCATAGGACGTCCCATGCCGCCACCACGAAGCGGGCGGCACTCATGCCGGTGCAGCGCCGAGCGCCAGCTCCACCTCGGTGCCCTCGCCGGGCGCGCTGTGCACCGTGGCGTGTCCACCGTGGCGCTTCATGCGCGCAACGATCGACTCGCGCACCCCACGTCGATCGGGCGGGATCTGCTCGAGCTCGAACCCAACTCCGCGATCGCGCACGTACGCCTCGACTCGCTGCGGCCCAATCTCCGCATACAGGTCCACACGGCCGCTGCGGGCGAACTTGGCGGCGTTGGTCATCGCCTCGCGCGCAGCCTGGACGAGCGCCTCGCAGCGCTCGTCCAGCGGACCGTCACCGACGATCACCGCCTCGATCGGCACCCCGTGCAGCTCCTCGACTT
>JBQCGU010000048.1:0-6813 GCA_051955355.1 Solirubrobacteraceae bacterium
CTGCCGCCTGCCGTTCGGGGTGAGCAGAGCGTTAGCGTGTTGCATTCCGGGCCTCCCTGAGGTCAGTGAGCTTTGACACCCACAGCCTCTCGGCAGGCCCGGACCTACCTCACACCGTTCGCAACGTCCCCGGGCACGTCATCTAGCTCGCCCGCGCCCCGCTGCGCGATGGTAACCAAGCTGACGCTCGAGTACGACGGGACGGACTTCGCCGGCTGGGCGTGCCAGCCTGGGCTGCGCACCGTCCAAGGCGAGCTCGAACGCGCGCTGCACGTCGTCCTCGGTGAGCGCGACCTCGACGGCGAGCCGCTGCGCGTCACGGTGGCGGGCCGCACCGATCGCGGTGTCCACGCCTGGGGACAGGTGGCGAGCTACCGCCACGAGGCGCTCGATCCGCTGCGCCTGAACGCGCTGCTGCCCGCCGATGTCGCGGTGCTGCGCTCCGAGCCCGCTCACGACGGGTTCGATGCGCGACACGACGCCAAGAGCAGGACCTACTGCTACCGGGTGCTCGCCCGCCGCACCCGCAGCGTGTTCGAGCGCGGTCGCGCTCTGTGGTGGGGGCGCCCGCTGGACTTCCACCTGCTGCACGAGTGCGCCAAGGCGCTCGTCGGACGCCACGACTTCACAGCTTTCACCCCCACCGACACCGACCATGTCCGCTTCGAGCGCGACGTGCTCAGTGCGCACTGGCGAGAGGAGGGCGAGCTGCTCGAGTTCTGGATCGAGGCGGACACGTTCATGCGCCACATGAACAGGGTGCTGATCGGAACGATGCTCGAGGTGGCTGGCGGCCAGCGCACGCTCGATGACTTCGTCGCGTTGCTCGACGGCCAACCCCGGTCGCACGCGGGCGCAACCGCCCCGGCGCACGGGTTGGCGCTGGCGTCGGTTCGATACGAGGACCGAGCCTGACCCTATGCTGGGGAGCAGTGCTCGACGTGCTGCTCACAAACGACGACGGGATCCACGCCGAGGGCTTGCAAGCCCTGCGCAGCGCGCTGGTCGAGGTGCCGGGAGTGCGCCTCGCCGTGATCGCCCCCGACGGCAACCGCTCAGCGATGGCTCGCTCGATAACCACTCGCCGTCCCCTCTGGGTGCAGGAGGTGCCGTTCGCCGACGGCTCGGTCGGCTACGCCACCGACGGGACTCCGGTGGACTGCGTGCGCCTGGCGCAGCTCGGCTTGGCGGAGGGCTTCCGTGCCGAGCTGGTGGTGTCGGGAATCAACCACGGCTCGAACCTGGGCGATGACATCACCTATTCGGGCACCGTTGCAGCCGCGCTGGAGGGAGTCGTTCTGGGTCTGCCCGCGATCGCCGTCTCCCAGCAGTCGCTGGGCCGCTCGCTCGATTTCCGCTTCGAAGGCGGCTTCGACTTCACGGTGGCTGCGGGTTTCGTCGCCCGGGTGGTGGAGCGTTTGGAGGACGTGCCGATGCCGAGCGGGACGCTGCTGAACATAAACGTGCCCGCCGACCCGCCGAGCGGCGTCGAGGTGACCCACCTCGGCAAGCGCATCTACCGCGACGAGCTGAAGGTGATCCCGCACGAGGACGGGTCGCCGACGCGCAAGCGCTACTGGATCTACGGCAGCGATCCCGGCTTTCACGACGAGCCGGGCACCGACCTGGCGGCTGTGGCGGCGGGGCGCATCGCGGTGACGCCGCTGCACTTCGACCTCACCGATCGTCCGGGGGTGCACGCGCTGCGTGAGTTCGACCTGCACGCTCTGCTGGCACCGGTGCTCGACGAGCACGGCGAGGAGTCTCACGCTGGGGAGGATTCTTTGCAGAGCGAGGCGTCGTGAGCGATCGCGCGACGGCTGAGCGCCCTCAGGCGCCTCCGCATGACGTTCGAGCCCGTGCTGCCGAGCTGCGTCAGGCGATCGAGCACCACGCCTGGCGCTACTACGTGCTCGACGACCCGGAGATAGGCGACGACGCCTACGACGCGCTGTTCGACGAGCTGCGCCGCCTGGAGGCAGAGCACCCCCAGTTGGTGAGCCCCGAGTCGCCCACTCAGCGTGTGGCCCCCGAGCCGGTGAGCCGGTTGGAGAAGGTGTCCCATCTCGAACCGATGCTCTCGTTGAGCAACGTGCGCTCGGAGGAGGAGATGCGGGCGTGGGTGGCGCGCATGCAGGCGCATCTGGGGCGCGAAGGGATCGTGCGCAGGCGCTTTCAGTATGTGGTGGAGCCGAAGGTGGACGGTTTGGCGGTCAGCCTGATCTACCGGGACGGCGTGCTCGAGCGGGGCGCGACACGCGGAAACGGGGAGATCGGCGAGGACGTCACCCACAATCTGCGCACGATCGAGTCGATCCCGCTGCGCATCGACGACGCGCCGCCGCTGCTCGAGGTGCGCGGGGAGGTGTACATGTCGCTCGAGGACTTCGCCGCGCTCAACGAGCGGCGCGCCGAAGAGGGGTTGTCCACCTTCATGAACCCGCGCAACTCCGCCGCGGGCACGGTGCGCCAGCTCGACCCGGCATTGGCTGCAGGCCGTCCGCTGTCGCTGTGGGCCTACCAGGTGGGAGTCACCGAGGGTTTGTCGTTCTCCAGCCATTGGGAGGCGCTGGGCTGGCTGCGCGATCACCGCTTTCCGGTCAATCGCGACGTGAAGCTGCTCGACAGCGAGGAGGAGGTGATCGAGCAGTGCCTGGCGTGGGAGCAGCGGCGCGGCAACCTCGACTTCGAGATCGACGGCGTCGTCATCAAGGTGGCGGACCTGGAGCTTCAGCGCCGGCTCGGATCGGTAGGGCGCGATCCGCGCTGGGCGGTGGCTTGGAAGTTCGCGCCGACGACGGCCATCACACGCCTGAAGGCGGTGATGTGGAACGTGGGCAAGTTCGGCGACCTGCGTCCCTACGCCGTGCTCGAGCCGACGGCGGTGGGCGGCGTGGTGATCAAGCTCGCGACGCTGCACAACGAGGAGGACATCCTGCGCAAGGACATCCGCGCCGGCGAGGAGGTGATCATCATGCGCGCCGGCGATGTGATTCCGCAGGTTCTCTCGCCGGCACCCCATGTGGTCGAGCGCTCCGACCGACCGTCGCCGACGCGCCCGCCCGAGCGCTGTCCGTTCTGCAACACGCTGACGGTCAAGCCGAAGGGTTCGGTGTTCACCGCCTGTCCCAACCGCGATTGCCCCGAGCGCGCGTGGCAGCTGCTCAAGCACTTCGCCTCACGCGGGGCGATGGACATCGAGGGGCTCGGCGAGAAGCAGGTGCGACTGCTGCAGGAGCGCGGGCTGGTGCGCAGCGCAGCCGACTTCTATCGCTTGAGCGAGCAGCAGCTCGTCGAGCTGGAGGGCTTCGCCGAGCTCTCCGCGCGCAACATGGTGGCGGCGATCGAGGCATCCAAGCAGCGACCGTTCGCGCGCGTGCTGTTCGCGCTGGGCATCGAGGAGGTGGGCGAGGTCACAGGCCGCAACCTCGCGCTGCGCTTCCGCGACATCGACGCGCTGCTCGACGCCACCATCGAGGAGATCGAGCAGGTGCCGGGCATCGGCGAGAAGATGGCGGCGTCCATCCACTCCCAGCTGCACGACGAGCGCATGGTGGCGCTGATCGAGGACCTGCGCCAGCTCGGCCTCTGCTTCGCAGAAGCGGGTCCAGCTCCCACCAGCGGACGGCTTGCCGGCAAGACGGTGGTGCTCACGGGCACGCTGCCGACGCTCTCACGCGAGCAGGCCACCGAGCGCATCCTGGCGGCTGGCGGGCGGGTCACCAGCTCGGTGTCGAAGAAGACCCATTACGTTGTGGCCGGAGACGCGCCTGGGTCCAAGCTCGAGAAGGCGCAGCGCCTGCACGTGCCCGTCCTAGACGAGGACGGCCTGTTGAAGCTGCTCGAGGGCTAGTAGCGCGCGAGGGTGATCGTCATCGCGTCTTGAATCGTGTGGGCGCGAAACGTTTCGATGCCGTCGGTGAAGAACGCGAACGCGATGATGTCTCCGTTGGCGGCGGTGCAGTAGCCGGCGAGATTCGACACGCCGATGAGGGTCCCGGTCTTGCCCTGGCAGCGTCCGGCGGCGGGCGTGCCGCGCATGCGGTCTTCCAGCGTGCCCGTGTGGCCTGCCACCGCCATGTCGTTGCGCAGCGTCGTTCCGATCGGCATGGTGGCCAGGTCCGCGAGCAGAGAGACGACCTGTCGCGGGGTTGTCGCGTCGCTGTGAGAGAGGCCCGATCCGTCGAGGATGCGGGCGTGGATGCCAAAGCCCGAGATCGCCCGCTGCACCGCCTCCACACCGGCTGCCGTGCTGCCCGTCCCGCCGAAGCGCGCCCCGATGTCCTTCAGGAGCGTCTCGGCGAAGAAGTTGTCGGACGGGGGCAGTGTCAGGGCGAGCAGCGTTTGCAGAGGGGGTGACTTCAGCGTCGCCAGGACGGTCGCCTGCTGCGGTGTGGCGGCGGCGCCACCGCCATGTGTACGCACGCCATCCGCGGCGAGCACGGCACGCAGTCGCCGGGCGGCGTAGGCGGCGAGCGAATGCGGTCCGCGTTCATGTCCGCGTTCTCCGCGGTTGAACGCCAGCGCACTGAGCGCACCTTCGAGGTCGGGGTCGATCCGGTAACCGCTCGCGGGCTCGCCGCGCAGCGAGTCGAAATAGGACTCATCCCCGTAAACCCCGCCGCTCACGCTGCGGATGCCAGCCGCGAGCAGGCGCTTGGCGAGCGTGGAAACCGAGCTGCCCACGCCGCCATAGTGGTTTGCGATGAACCAGCTGCTCCCGAACGTGGGGTCGCCGCCGCCGCGCAGGTAGAGGTTGCCTTCCCATCTGCCCGCAACCCCAAGGTGGCCCGTGCCGAGCACGGCGGTCGTGAACCTGGCTTGCGGACCCATCAACTCGAGCGCTGTCGTGGCCGTGTAGAGCTTCTCAACCGACGCCGGCGGGCGCGCGACCTCCGAGCGCTCGGCGAAGAGCGGGGTTTTGGTGTTGAGGTCGTACACATATGCACCCGACTGTGCCCCGGCGAGGGCCATCTGGCGCGCAAGCTGCGTCGCGAGGACGGTCTGCGGGCTCGCGAGGGTTGTGGGGGGTGCTGCTAGAGCGATTACGACTGCCAGCCCGGGTAGGGTTCTTCTCACAACGATGGAGCGAAGGGAGAGCTTCATGAAGCGTTCGAGCCTACCTAAGATCAAATAGATGGGAAAGCTGGTCGAGCTTGACGCCGTCGCCAAGAAGGGCACGGCTTCTCGAACACGTCCGGGGGCTCCACGGAGCGCTTCGCTGCCCAAGCCGCCGGCGCGCGAGGAGGAGGCGCACAAGACCGCTCTGGTGCTCGGCGGTGGAGGCTTCACCGGAGGGGTGTATGAGATCGGAGCGCTGCGCGCGCTCAACCTGCTCGCCACCAACCACACGGTGAACCAGTTCGACGTCTATGTGGGGACGTCCGCGGGGGCGTTCATCGCTTCGCTGTGCGCCAACGGCGTGACGCCCGAGGAAATGATGCGCGTCGTCACCCGCCAGGGGCCGCAGCCCTTCCGCGACATCAACCTGAGCGACCTGTTGCGGTTGAACATCCCGGAGTTCGTGCGCACCGGCGCACGGCTGCCGCTGCGGGTGGCGTCGCTCGTCGGTCAGCTGCTCCCGCAGATCCGCCAGCTGTCGGCGATCGACCTCGTGCTCGGACTCGGCGAGCTGCTCCCTTCGGGGGCGTACACGGGCGAGGGAATCGAACGCTACCTCGCGGGCATCCTCGGCGAGGACGGTCGCACGAACGACTTCCGCGAGCTCCAGCACGAGCTCTACCTGGTGGCAACCGACCTCGACACGTGCGAACGCGTGGTGTTCGGCTCCGAAGGCTTCGACGACGTGCCGATCTCCACGGCGGTGCGCGCGTCGGGGGCGCTCCCGATGGTGTATTCGCCGGTGGTGGTGGGCGACCGGGAGCTGATCGACGGAGGGATCATCTCGACCACCAACCTCGACATCGCCGTGCGTGCCGGTGCAGACCTCGTGGTGGTGATCAATCCGATCGTGCCGTTCGTAAAGGAGAGCGGTGCAGAGGACGAGCTGGACGACGCCTCGGCAACCAGCGCACGGCGGGTCTCGGAGATGGGCTTTCCGCGGATCGGCTACCAGGCGTTCAAGCTGCTCGCTCACAGGCGCCTGCACGAGGCGGCGGCTGTGTGGGGAGAGCGTTACCCGGGCGTGGACATCGTGTTGATAGAGCCGGATCTGAGCGACGAACTGATGTTCAAGACATCGATGATGAACTTCGCCTCGCGCATCGAGATCGCGCGGCACGGCTTCCAATCGGTCACCTATCACCTGCTGGGCGAATACGAGCGCTACAGCGAGATTTGGGGGCGCCACGGCATCGAGATCTCTGAGCGGCGCGTGCGCAACGTGGTGAGCCACTTCGAGGAAGACCAGGAGCAGGTGGCGGCGTGGAGGCGCATCCTCGAAGAGACCACGGGCGCGCTCCTGCGCCAGTCCGAGCCTTCGAGCGCCTAGCCGAGCGTCTGCTCGAGCGCGCTCAGCAGACGCCTGGAGGCGGCGTCGTCGTGCACGGCGGCGCGCACGTGGCGCGGCTCGCCGAGCGCTGCGCCCGAGGCTACCAGCACGCCGGCGTTCGCCAGGCGGGCGGTTAGCTCTGCGCCGTCGAGGGTGGGATGCGCAAGCCACAGGAAGTTGGCTTGGCTGTCTGCCACCTCAACGCCGAAATCGCGCAGGGCGGTTGTGAGGTGAGTGCGCTCGGTGGCGATCCTGCGCACGCGCGCCTTCGTGACGGTGGCGCAGCTGCGCAGAGCCTCCAGCGCCCCTGCCTGGGAGATCTCGCTCACGCCGAGGTCCGGATCGAGCTCGGCGAGCAGCTC
>JBQCGU010000049.1:0-27466 GCA_051955355.1 Solirubrobacteraceae bacterium
GGCGAGACGCCCAAGCGCGAGCTGGCACAGATCCTGGCCGACTACGAGTCGGGCAGGATCGACGTGCTCGTCAACGCGCAGCTCCTCGCCGAGGGCTGGAACAGCCCGCGCGCGACCGTCTGCATGCACCTCGCGCCGACCGCCTCCAAGCGCATCTACCAGCAGCGCGTCGGTCGCGTCACCCGGCGCAACCCAGGCAAGGAGGCCGGGCTGGTCGTCGACTTCGTCCATCCCGCGACCAAGAACGACGACCCGGTGGTGACGCTGCACTCGCTGCTCGACCGCGACGTCTACCGCGGCGGCGCGATCGTCGTCGGGCCCGTGCGCCGCGGCCGCGGCCGGCGGATGCGGGTCGAGCGCCGAGTGCTGCCGGTCTGCGCCGAGGAGGAGCGGCGGTTCGCGGTGTTCGAGCGCGAGCTGTGGCGGATCGCCGTCGAGCACCTCGACTACGGCGAGCAGCATCTGTGGGCGGCGCTCGCCGGCGCCCGCGTCACGCCCAACGGGTGGCGCCGCGCCCGCGCGATGCTGCACTTCGACCGCACCGGTGAGCTGAAGATGCGCTTCCTGCTCACCGCGGTGAAGCGCAACAAGAGCGCCCAGCTGCGCCTGAAGGCGCTCTCGGAGATCGCCGCCGCACGCGACGCAGACGCGTTCGACGAGGCCATCGACATCGCCGGCGGCTGGCCGCGCGACGAGCGCCGCGAGGCCGCCAAGATCATGCTGCGCGCGCTCGTCGAGCGGCGCATCGGCCGCCGCGACCAAGCCAACGCGTGGATCTGGCGCCTTGCCGAGTACACGCGCGAAGTGCACGAGGAGTACGCCGTGCAGCGCTGGCCCGAGACCAAGCGCCTGCTCGGGCTGCTCGTCAACTCCGCCGGCGGCGCCCATGCGCGCAACGCGCGCCGGCTCGTCCACGCAGCCCGCAAGCAGGACCGTCGTCTCGCCGCCGCGCTGCTCGCCGCTGCGCTCGCCCACACGCCCGAGGCAGAGGAGGTGCTGCGCGGCGCGCGCACCCGCATGGCGCGCAAGCCGCCCGCGCTTGCCCGCGAGCTGCTGCGCAACTTCCCCAAGCGCCGCGGTCGCAGCCAGCGCAAGCGGCGCAAGGGTCCTGTAGCCGAGGGTGAGGCGGCTGCGGCGACCGAGCGCGCCACCGCGCTCGCCGCCGAGCAAACCGACGCCGACCGCATCGCCGCCGCACCCAACGGGGCGCTCGACGCGCCGTCTGAGGAGGTGCTCAGCGAGGCGCTGAGGAGCGCGTCCGCGCAGCCGGTCGAGGATGCCGAGCTGGCGCCCTCCGCCGAGCGGCAGCTCGACGCCGATGTCGAGGAGGCGCTCGAGCGCAGCAACGGGGGCCGTATCGGCGGCGCCAAGCCCAACGACGAGACCGCAACCGTTGGTGGGTTGGCGCCGACTGAGAAGCCGGCTAAGAAGACTCGTCGCCGGACGTCCAGCGCGGCCAAGTCCCCGCTATCGAAAGATGAGCCGGCCGACGCGCCCAAGCGCAAGCCGCGCGCGAAGAAGACGACACCGGTCGACAGCGAGGACCAGGCCCGCTGAGAGGTACTCCCACCTGCTACGGCAAGTGGCGTGTAACTTCGGTACCTGAAGCGTCCTTGAGGGTAACCGTGCTGGGGTCGCCGCTGGTTATCTCATAAACATTGTTGAGGACCGGGACGCTCTCAGTGGTGCCGTCTGAATTGGTTACCTTCACGGAGCTGTTTCCGTCAGGCACTAGGCCAAATACCATGCTCCCGTCGCTCACAGCCACGCCGTGGGTTACCTCCGACACCGGTGAGCACAGTCCACCTGGTACGTCCCCTGGTCCAGTCGGACCATTTATGAGACAGACTTCGGTCGATCCAGGCACGACCCATACCGGATAAGTCCCGCCTGCGAACACCGCGGCGGAAGGGTCTACACCTCGCCGAGAGCCGCTCAAGCCCTCCAGCACAGCTAGAGGCAATTCCTGGGAGGACGCGTTCGCGGACGCAACGTGGGCTCGCGTATGGTCCTCGCGAAGAACTTTCAACATATGGACAAGCCGGCCGGAGATCGCCTCATTCCGCGTGGGGTGCAGATTCGCCGCATGTTTGGCGGAAGACGCCATTGCCGCCGTGACCGCAGCAGCGGCCACGATTACGATCGCAGCAGAAATGGCGACTACGCGCCGCCTGGGTTGCCTAGCCACTGGTGACTCCTTTATGAGGTGTGATATCCCCGCTCGAATGCCGACACGAAGTGTTCTATTTTCCCTCCGTTCCACGCGCGGGGATATCCGTATTCCCCTCCCGGGAACTCAGTGGCCTCGCCTTCTGATGCGTAGTAGACGCATCTGGATGCCGTGTAGCCGCTGTTCGTCAGATACTCATCGACGCAGGTGGCACGGCCTTCCAGGGGGTCGCGAGCTTCATTGACTTCCAGATGTGCGTATTCGCTGGAGCCATACGGAGGGCACGTGGCATTCGGCGCCAAGTACTGGTAGCAGTAGTTGTGTTCGTATTGGAACGCTGACGCAGAGGTAGCTGTTACAGCCATCGCGGCCATTGTCAGCAGTAGCGGAACAAGTCCGGCGAGTTGCTTTTTTGGCATGGAGTCGTCTCTCTCCCGTGGTTGGCGCGACGGTCTCTTCGTGGGTGCCGGGGGGCAGATCGTGCCGCTTTCCCAGCGTAACGCAGTCGAACGTCTGATGTCAAGCAAAATCCCAAATGCTCGTGTTTTTTGGGTATGGGACATTATCTACGCAGGGGCGTCAGGTGCACCTCGCCCGCGCTCAGCGCCTGGGTGGTGCCATCGGGCAGGCGCACGAGCAGGTGGCCGTGCTCGTCGACCCCCTGGGCTGTGCCGCTACCGGTTTCCCATGAGATCGCGCTGCCGAGCAGCGCGTCGCGCGCTCGCCAGGCGTCGAGCACCACATCTTCGGGTTCGCCCAGACGTCGACCCAAGGCTCCCAGCAGGCGGGTGAGCAGCGGCTCGATCTCAGCGGGTGCCAGCGCCAGGCTCGCGACTGTCGCACGCAGCTCGACGGGCACCTCCTCGGGCTCGACCGCCACGTTCACGCCGATGCCGAGCACCGCCCAACCCTCCTGCGGACGGCCCTCCACGAGGACGCCCGCCAGCTTGGCAAGCGGTGGCGCTCCTTGCGAGCGTGCGCCTGGTGAGGGTGGCTCGGGTGGCATCACCACGTCGTTTGGCCACTTCACGGCGGCGTTCGCGCCGGCGATGTCGCACACCGCCACTCCGGCGATCAGCGGCAGCAGCCGGGGCGGGTCGCGCACGAGCACAGATGCGAGCAACGAGCTGCCCGCCGGTGCCCACCACGTGCGGCCCTGGCGTCCGCGCCCCTGCGTCTGCTCGGAGGCGGTCACCAGAGTGCCGCTCGGCGCTCCCGCCACCGCGAGCATTCGTGCCCGCTCGTTCGTGGAGTCGGTGCGCCGCAGGTGCATCCGCGGGTAGCCAAGTGTGGCGCTCATCCGTGCGCTGCGCTGAACCTAACGCTCGTCACGCCGAGCGCACGACCGGTTGGCGGCGTCCGCCAGCAGCGCCTCGATCACGCCCTCGATGTCGTGTCGCTGGGCCTCCACGTGCGGCTCGATCCCACGCTCGCGCAGCGTTGCGCTCGTCACCGGCCCGATCGACACCACGCGCGTGTGGGGCGACAGGGCTGCTCCGTCGAGCGCCGCGAAGAAGTAGCTGACGGTTGAAGATGAGGTGAACGTGACGTAGTCGGCAGCCTGGGTGTCGCGCAGCTCGCGCTCGGACAGCGGTTCGGCGAGCGTCTCATACAGCGCGAGCACCTCCACCTCGATCCCGCGCGCGCGCAGCGCGTCGGGGAGCACGTCGCGCGCTTGGCTCGCGCGCGCGACGAGCGCGCGCTTGGCGTCCACCCCGGCGAGCGCCTCCACCAGCGACTCCGCCAGGAATCGCTCAGGGACGATGTCCGCCTCGATCCCGTGCCGGCGCAGGGCGTCGGCGCTGCCCGGCCCGATCACCGCAACCTGCGCCGCCGCGAGCGAGCGCGCGTCCCGTCCGCCCGCATGCAGGCGCTCGAACAGCGCATCCACGCCGTTGGGGCTCGTGAGGCAGATCAGGTCGTAGCCGCTCGGGTCGAGCGGTTCGCCCGGCAGCGGGCGGGTGCGGATCGCCGGCGCCTGCACCACCCGCGCCCCCAGCTCACCCAGCCGGTGCGCCAGTCCGCTCGCCTGCGCCCGTGCGCGTGTCACCGCCACCGTGCATCCGGCGAGCGGGCCTTCCCCGAACCAGCCGAGCTGATCGGCCAGCTCGGCCACCTCGCCGATCAGTGTGATCGCCGGTGCTTTCACACGCTCGCTCGCCACGAGCTCGGCGATGCCCGCGAGCGTGCCGCGCACGACGCGCTGGTCGGGCAGCGTGCCGCGTTCCACCACCGCCACCGGCTGCGACGCTGGCCGGCCAGCGCCCAGCAGCGCCCGCTGTATCTCGGCGATGCGGCGCACACCCATGTAGAACACGAGCGTGCCCGGGAAGGCGGCGAGCGCGTTCCAGTCGAGCTGCTGCTCGTCCTTGGCGGGGTCCTCGGGGCCGGTGATGAAAGCCACCGCCGGTGAGAAGCCGCGGTGGGTGACAGGGATGCCGGCGTACGCCGGCGCCGCCACGCCCGCCGTCACGCCGGGCACGATCTCGAACGGAACCCCCGCCTCGTGCAGCGCGAGCGCCTCCTCGCCGCCGCGCCCGAACACGAACGGGTCGCCGCCCTTCAGCCGTACCACGCGGCGGCCCGCCTGCGCCCGCTCGACGAGCAGCGCCTGCGTGTGCTCCTGAGGCACCGACTCGCCCCCGCCCTCCTTGCCGACGAACAGCAGCTCGGCGTCCGCGCGCGCGCCTGCGAGCGCCTGCTCGGGGATCAGCCGGTCGTAGAGGATGGTGTCGGCTTGCGCGATCAGCTCGAGCGCTCGCGCGGTGAGCAGGCCCGGGTCGCCCGGCCCGGCGCCGACCAGGTAGACGCGGCTGGTCATGCCGAGAGCATCTCCCTGGCGCCCATCGTGAGCATGCGCTGCGCCACCTCTTTGCCGAGCGCGTTCGGGTCCTCGCCGACGAGCTTGTCGGCGATCCACGCCGAGCCGTCCTGCAAGCCGATCCACGCCTCCAGCTCGACCCGCCCGCAGCCGGACACCCGGTCGACACGCGCGTGTGCGCCGAGCGCTGTGTGGCAGTCGGCGTCGAGCGCGCGCACGAGCGAGCGCTCTGCCGCCAGCGCCAGCTCGGTTTCGCTGTCGCGCAGCGGCGCCACCGCCTCCTGTATGCGCTTGTCGCCCACTCGCGCCTCCAACGCCAGCGTGCCCTGGCCGGCGGCGGGCACGAGCTCGTCCAGCGGCGTGCCGTCGTCGTGCCCAAGCCGCTGCAAGCCGGCGCGCGCGAGCACGATCGCGTGCAGGGTGCTCTGCGCTTCGGACAGGCGGCGCAAGCGGGTGTCCACGTTGCCGCGCAACGCCACCGGCTCGATGTCCTCGCGCAGCGCGCGCAGCTGGGCGGCGCGGCGCAGGCTGCTCGTGCCCACGCGTGCGCCCTCCGGCAGATCCGCAATGGATGCCGCACCGCAGAGCGCGTCACGCGCATCGGCGCGCGGCGGGCACCCCACCAGCTCCAGACCGTCGGCGAGCTGCGACGGGACATCCTTGGCTGAGTGCACCGCCAGGTCGATCTCCCCGCAGAGCAGCGCCTGCTCGATCGCATCCACCCACCGCGCCTTGTCGCTGGTGCGCTCGCCGCGGTCGCCGCTCGTGCTCACGACGACGAGCTGCGCGCCCGGCAGACGGTTGGCGATCAGCTGCGCTTGGGCGCGCGCGAGCGCGCTTCCGCGCGTCCCGATCCGCATCCCGCTTGGCGCTCCTATGAGCCCTTGCGGGCGCTCTCGATCGAGCGAACGTCGGCGAGCGGCTCTTCCGCCGCGGGCTGGGACTGCTCCTCGCCCTCCTCGATCAGGCCGAACAGCTCGCGCACGAGTTGCAAGCTCGCGTGGCCGCGCTCCTCGGAGAAGCTGCGCAGGCGGATCGTAGGCTCGTGCAGCAGGCGGCTCACCACCGCGCGGGCGATCGCCTCGACACGCGCCACGTCGCGCTTGGTGGCGCCCTCCCAGCGGTTGTCGTTCTCGCGCAGCACCTGCTCGACGATCGCGTCCGCGCGCTCGCGCAGCGCGCTCACCGTCGGCAGCGCCTCGAGCTGTCCCAGCCAGCGCGCGAAGCGGCGGATCTCCTCTTCGACGATCTGCTCGGCGTGCGGGATCACCTCGGCGCGAGCGCCCAGGTTGCGCGCCACCACCGCCTGCAGGTCGTCGATGTCGTACAGCGTCACGCCCTCCTCCTCGCCGCAGCGGGCGTCGATGTCGCGCGGCACCGCGATGTCGATCAGCAGCAGCGGGCGACCCTTGCGCTCGCGCATCACCAGCTCCAGCTCCTCGCAGCCGACGATCGGGTGCGGCGAGGCGGTTGAGGAGACGACGATGTCCGCCTTCAGCAGCTGGTCGGGCAGGCCGTCGAGACCCACAACCGACCCGTTGAAGCGCTGTGCCAAATGCAGCGCGCGGTCGGCGTGGCGGTTGGCGACGAAGATCGTGCCCACGCCCTGATCGGCGAGCGCCTGCGCGGTCAGCTCGCTCGTCTCGCCCGCGCCGATGATCACCACGTGGCGCTCCGAGAGGTCGCCGAGCACGTCCTGGGCGAGGTCCACCGCCACCGAGGGCACGCTCACGCGGCTCGACCCGATCCCGGTCTCCGAGCGCACGCGCTTGCCGGTTGTCAGGGCGGCGGCGAACAGGCGGTTTGACAGCGGCCCGGTGGCGCCCGCGCGCAGCGCAGCCTCGAACGAGCGCTTCACCTGCCCCTGGATCTCCGCCTCGCCGACGATCATCGACTCCAGCCCCGCCGTCACGCGGTAGAGCTGGCGCGCGGCGTCGCAGTTGCGCGGCGAGTAGATCGCCCCGGCGAGCTCCGTCGGGCGGATGCCCGCTCGCCGGGCGAGTGCGCCGAGCACGTCGGTCTCCGCGCGCACCGGGTCGCCCACTACGACGTACACCTCCGTGCGGTTGCACGTAGAGATGACAACCGCCTCGTGCACCTCCTCGCCTTCGGTGAGCTGCGTGGCGAACTCGCACGCCTGGGCTTCGGTGAACGCCAGTCGCTCGCGCAGCGCCACCGGCGCTGTCTTGTGCGAGATGCCGAGTGCGAGCAGCTCGCTCATACGAGCTCACGCTCCTTCTCGGGATCGGGCTCGCGCCGGTCTTGCATGTCCCTCAGCTTGCGCTCCACGCGGCTCAGGCGCACAGCCATGATCGCCACGTAAACCAAGATCAGCGCGAAGAACACGATGTACGCCGCCGCCACGTAGCCGTCGTTGGAGGGCAGTGTGCTTGCGAGCAGACTCATTGGAACCCCAGCGTACGACTACGCGCTTTCAAGAGGAACCGCGTGCGCTTCGCCGCCAGCTCGAAGTGGCACAGCGTCAGGTACAGGAGCGTCATCGCGGCGAGCGAAACTAGGAACGTGAGCGCCATCGGGCCGGGCAGGTTCGAGGTGGAGCCGAGCACGCGCGGGTGCACGTAGGAGGCGGACAGGCGCACGACGATGAAGTTCATCGGCACGAACGCGCCAGCGGTGATCGCGAACACCGAGGCGTAGCGCGCCTGGCGCTCGGGGTCCTCGATGGCAAAGCGCAGCGGCTGGTAGGTGGCGTACAGCAAGAACACGATCAAGAACGACACGAGCGTCGGCTCGTCCCACACCCACCAGTGCCCCCAAGACGCGCGCGCCCAGATCGAGCCGGTGAGCAGCACGCCGACGCCAAAGATCAGGCTCATGTGGATCGCTACGTACGAGCGCAAATCCCAGCGCTGGTCGCCCGTGCGCAGGTGCTGGATCGCCGCCAGCCCGCCCGCCACGAACCCGCACAGGGCGACGATGGCAAGCGGGACGTGCAAATAGAAGATCTTCTGCAGGAATCCCTGGTCGGCTTCGATGGGCGCATAGAAGAAGACGAGCGCCAGCGACGCGCAGAACGCCACGACGGTTGAGATGCTGAGAGCGCGAAGGCGCCCGGTGCTGTCCATTGGGCCGCTAGTCCTCCAAGAGGAAGTCGAACACTGCATAGGCAATCAGCCCGAAAACGAGATCATAGAGCGCCAGCATCGCCACCCAGCGCGCGCCCGGCTCGCCGGGATGCGCGAGCGCGAACAGGGGGGAGGTGGCACGCGCGCACCCGATCACGATCGGCACGAGCAAAGGCAGCGCCAGAAGCGGGCCGAGCAGGTCGCGCGCGCGAGTGCGCACCGCCAGCGCCGCCACGAGCGTCCCGATGACCGCCAATCCGAGATCGCCGAGCGCGAGCGGCGCCAGCAGACCCGGGAGAGCCTGCCCGAGCGAAGGCGCGAGCAGCAGCAGCGCGAACGCCGGCACCGCCACCAGCTCGAGCACGAGCAGGTAGGCGAGCAGCGCAATCCCCTTGGCGATCAGCATCGCGCTGCGGTCCACCGGCGCCAGCAGGAACGCGTCGAACCCGCCCTGGTCGGCGTCCGCCACGAACAGCCGGTTGATGCCGAGCATCGCCGCGAACAGCAGCGTCACCCACAGGATGCCCGCCGCCTCGTCGCCGGACACGCTGTCCTGGTGCAGCGCGAAGTGGAACACGACGAACGTCGTCAGCGCGAACAGCGACATGCCGGGGATCGACTCAAGCGTGCGCAGCTCGACGAGCAGCTCCTTGCGCAGGAGAGCGAGGACCACCGTAAGCCCGTTGGCACCCCCCGGTGCATGCGGCTCTCCCTCCACCGTATTTCTCGGCTTATGAGTCTCGCTCGGGTTGTCCAACGCGCTCACCGGTACAGCTCCGTCACCTGCTCGGCGTCGATGCGATCGGCTGCGTCGAGCAGCGCCATCCGCCCAGCGCGCAAGCCGAGCACCGTGTCCGCCTCCGCCAGCCCGCGGCCCGGGTCGTGGCTGGTGACCACGCGCGTGCGCCCGCTCGACGGGCCGATCAGCGGCTCCACCAGCTCGATCGCCGCCGGGTCGAGGTTGGCGTAGGGCTCGTCGAGCAGCAGCAGGTCGGGGTCGTGCAGCACCGCGCGCGCCACCGCCACCCGCTGCACGGTTCCGCGCGAGAGCGTGCGCAGCGGCTCATCCGCACGCGTCGAGAGACGCAGCTCCGCCAGCAGCCGCTCGACCCGCTCAGATGCAACGCCGTGCAGGCTGGCGTGGTAGCGCAGGTTCTCGCGCGCCGTCAGCTCCCGATACAGCAGCGCCTCGTGGCCGAGCAAACCGATCCGCCCGCGCACGCGCCATGCCTCGCGCGGCAGGCTCTCGCCGAGCACGCTCGCCGAGCCGGCGTGCGGGCGCAGCAGCGTCGCCAGCACGCGCAGCAGCGTCGTCTTGCCCGCTCCGTTGGGGCCGAACACGACGAGCGTCGCTCCCTGCTCAAGCGTCAGAGTCACGTCTGCGAGCGCCGCCCGTTCGCCGTAGTTGCGCGTCAAGTCGCGCAGCTCGAGCGCTGCCCCCCCGGTGGTGGTGGCTGCCGTGCCCGACGTCTCGGCATCGATTGCCATGCGCCGGATCAGGCGACCGCTTGCAGGCGCTGCTCCTGCTCGCGCTGCTTCTGTGCGATCAGCTCGCGCACCGCCTGCTCTTCGCCGGAGCGCAGCAGCTCGATCGGGTCGGGCTGGCCGTTCACGATCTCCTCGAAGAACTGCTTGCGGTCTTGATAGGTGGGGAGCCTCGCCTTGGCCCACCCGCGCGCCTCGTTGAGCAACACAGCCAGGCGCGCGTGCTGCTCGCCGAAGGACTCCGCGATCTCGCGCTTGATGCGCTTGGCAAGCGCCGGGGAGGCGCCCGCCGTGGAGATCGCGATCGCAAGCGGCCCGCTGCGCACGATCGCCGGGAGGATGAAGTTGCACAGCGGCGGCACATCCACCACGTTGACGAGCATCGCCCGCCGCTCGGCGTCGTCGTACACGGCGATGTTCACGTCGGTGTCGTTCGTCGCCGCGATCGCCACGAACACGCCCTCCAGGTCCTGAGCCCCCGCGTACTCGCGCCGCTCCCAGCGGATCGAGCCCTCCTGGGCGTAGCGCTCCAGTGCCGGCTCAGCCTCGGGGGCGATCAGCGTGACCTCGCCGTCGCACGCCAGCAATCCCTCCACCTTCTCCAACCCCACCTCGCCGCCGCCCACCACCAGGCAGCGCCGGCCCTTCAGGCGCAGGCAGGCGATGTAGAAGGGCGTGTCGAGCATGTCGCGCACGCAGCTCTGGTCGCACACGCCCCTGCGCAGCTGGCAGACGCACTCCTTGCCTTCGTAAGCCTGGGCTGGCATCGCACTACAGGTTAGGGGCCTGTCGCCGAAAACAGCCCTCCGCGAACGAAAGTCCGCATGTTCGGCGTGCGCCGGCACCTGTCCAGCAGGTGTTGCACGCCTCAAGTTCTGAGGAAGGGTGCCGAGGAGGGGATGTCGAACCATGCAGCAAGCAACAACCCCAACAAATTGCCACTGCTGCTCGCCCACGCGCGAGGAGGGAAGAGATGGACGTGCCTAAAAGCCTCAAGCTGCTGTTCGGGACATCGCTTGCGATCGTCCTCGTGTGCGCGCTGAGCGCTTGCAGCAGCTCGAACTCAGCCAACCACGGCGGCACCGCCACCGTCCTCATGGGCACAGCCCCCGACTCGCTCGATCCCGCCGTCGGCGCGTTGAGCCAATCAGCCGAGGCAACCTGGCTGACCTATACGGGCTTGGTCACGTACGCCCACGCCGCAGGCCAAGCCGGGACGAAGCTGATCCCGGGCCTCGCCGAGGCGCTGCCGAGCGTCTCGCCCGATGGGCGCACGTACACGTTCAAGCTGCGCAAAGGTCTCGTCTACTCGAACGGCACGCCCGTCAAGGCATCCGACTTCGCGCACGCCGTCGAGCGCGCCATGCGCCTGAACTGGGTGGGCAAGGGCCTGCTGATCGAAAACGTCGCCGGCGCAAAGGCTTTCGACGAACACAAGGCTCCCTCGATCTCCGGCATCGCCGCCGACAACTCCACGGGCACGATCGCTATCAAGCTCAACGGTCCGTTCGGGCCGTTCCTGAACGTGCTCGCATTCCCAGCCGTCGCGCCCGTGCCCGGCGACACGCCGATCAAGCCGCTGTCCAGCGATCCGCCGCCCGGCGTCGGGCCGTACCGCATCGCCGACGTCGTGCCCAACCGCTCCTTCTCGCTGTTGCGCAACTCGCGCTGGGACGCCGAGGCGATCCCGGGCATCCCCTCCGGGCACGTCAACGTCGACGTGCGCATCGAGTCCAACAACCAAACCGAGGCCGAGCAGGTGCTCTCCGGCGCCGCCGACGTGTTCGATTGGGGCGACACGATCCCGCCGACGCTGCTGGGTCAGGTGCAGCGCGAAGCCGCCGACCGCTTCGCCAAGGAGTCCACCGTCTCGGACGAGTTCTTCTTCCTCAACGTCAAATCCAAGCCGTTTGACAGCCCGCTCGTGCGCGAAGCCGTCAACTACGCGGTCGACCGTCGTGCGCTGCAGCGTCTTGCCAGCGGCATGCTGCAACCGGCGTGCTTCTTCCTGCCTGCCGGCATGCCCGGACATCCGAGCGGGACGTGCCCGTACGGCGACCCCAATGGCGCGCCCAACCTGCAGAAGGCCAGGGAACTGGTGCGCCGGTCCGGGCTCGCCGGGACGCCCGTCACCGTGTGGGGCGGTGCGCGCTCGCCGCACAAGGAGTTCGTCGACTACTACGCAAGCGTGCTGAACTCGATCGGGCTGAACGCCACGGTGAAGATCGTCGCCGACGCGCAGTACTTCGCCACCGTCGGCAACCTGTCCAACAACGCGCAAACCGGGTGGGCGTCCTTCAGTCAAGACTTCCCCAACCCCGCCGACTTCTACCAGCTGCTGGACGCGCACTCGATCAACCCCACCGAAAACCACAACTTCAGCCAGGTCGAAGACCCGCACATCCAGGCCGAAATCGGGCAGCTCGGCGAAGTGCCCTCCACCCGGCTCGCCAGCGTCGAAAAGCGCTGGCAGGCGCTCGACGAATACACCGCGCGCAAGGCGTATGTAGCGGTGTTCGGCTACGACCAGGCGCCGAAGTTCACCTCCTCCAAAGTGGACTTCTCCGCGCTCGTCTTCCATCCGGTGTACGGCAACGACTGGAGCTCGCTCCAGTTGAAGTGAGACGGCGCCCGCTTGCCGCGGTGTTCGGGGCGCTGCTCGCGCTGATCGTCCTGTCCTGCCTGCTCGCCCCGGTTTACTCCAGAGACGTCGCCCACACCGGGCCGAACGACAACCACATCACCGACACCGTCCGCGTCGGCGACCGCAGCGTCGACGTCGTCTCGCCGAGCGGCGTGCCGATAGGCCCCACCTGGAAAGGGCGCTTCCTGCTCGGCGCCGACTCCAACGGGCGCGACGTGGCTGTGCGCCTGCTCTACGGCGGGCGCAACTCGCTGGAGATCGCCACGATCGCCACGCTGCTCACGCTCCTGCTCGCCGTCGCGCTCGGAACGCTCGCCGGCTATGCGCGCGGAATCGCCGACGGCGTGCTCTCGCGCGTGTTCGACATCGTCTGGGCGTACCCCGCCGTGCTGCTCGGCGTCGCGCTCGGGGTGGCGCTCGCGGTGGGTGGTTTGGACCTCGGGTTGTTCACGCTGCACAGCGGCTCGCTGATGCTGCCCGCGCTCGTGATCGGCGTCGTGTGCTTTCCCTATGTCGCCAAGCCGCTGCGCGCTCATGCGCTCTCTTTGCGTGAGCGCGAGTTCGTCGACGCCGCGCGTGTGCAGGGCGACTCGACGCTGCGCATCGTGACCCGGGAGATCCTGCCCAACGTCTCCTCGACGATCGTCGTGTTCGTGCCGCTGATCTTCGCCAACGCCGTGCTGTTGGAGGCCGGCCTGTCCTATCTCGGCGCGGGCGTGCAGGACCCCAATCCGTCGTGGGGGACGATGATCGCCGACGGCACGCGCATGATCCCCGGAGCCATCCATCTGGTGCTCGTGCCCGGCATCGCGCTCGTGCTCGCCGTGCTGTCGGTGAACGTGATCGCCGATGCGCTGCGCGACGCGCTGGACCCGAAGGCGACGCTGCGGAGGCGGTTGTGATCGCGTTCGTGCTCCGACGGGTCGCCTCGCTCGTGGTGGTGCTGTTCGCGATCACAGTGCTCACGTTCTTGATCTTCCAAGCCATTCCCGGCGGCGATCCCGCCGTGCGCATGGCGGGTCGGCTGGCGTCTCCTGCCCAGGTGCAAGACGTGCGCCGCCAGTGGGGCTTTGACCAGCCGATCTACGTCCAGTACGCCAAGACGATGCAGAAGATCTTCGACGGGTCGGTGATCTCCTACGCGCAGCAGATCAACGTCGAGCAAGAGATCCGCCGCGACCTGCCCGCCACCGTGTCGCTGGCGGTAGGCGCAGGGATCATCTGGCTCGCCTTCGGGGTGCTCTTCGGCCTGCTCGCCGCGAGCCACGCCGGGCGACTGCTCGACCGCGCGTTGAGCGTGCTCGCCCTGCTCGGCATCTCCACGCCCGTGTTCTTCCTTGGGGCCATCATGCTCTACTGGGTCGGCTACAAGTGGGGTCTGCTGCCTCTTGGCGGCTACACCCCGCTCACGCAAGACCCCTGGGGCTGGTTCACCCACCTGCTGATGCCCTGGGCGGCGCTCTCGATCGTCTCGATCGGGGTGTACTCGCGCGTGCTGCGCTCCGACCTGCTCGACGTCATGGGCGAGAGCTACGTGCGCACCGCTCGCGCCAAGGGCATCTCCGAGCGGAGAGTGCTGATCGGACACGTGCTGCGCAACTCGCTCGCCGGCATCGTCGCGCTGTGGGGACTCGACTTCGCCTGGGTGATCGGCGGCGGGGCGATCCTCGTCGAGTCGGTGTTCAACCTCGGCGGAGTCGGCCAGTACGCCGCCCAGTCGATCGCCCGCCTCGACGTGCCGCCGGTGATGGTTATCACGATGCTCGTCGCCTGCGCCGTCGTCGTGCTCAGCGCCGTCGTCGATGTCGTCCAGGCGCTGCTCGACCCGCGTGTGAGGCTCGGCTGATGCTCGACGTCTCGGATCTGCGCGTCCGTTTCGATGCCCCTCGCAAACCCGTCCAAGCGGTCGATGGAGTGTCGTTCTCGCTGTCCGCCGGAGAGGTGCTCGCGCTCGTCGGCGAGTCCGGGTCGGGCAAGTCGGTGTGCGCGATGAGCCTGCTCGGCCTCACCCGTGGGCCGCACACGAGCATCCAGGGCAGCGCTCTGCTCGACGGGCAGGAGCTGATCGGGGCGTCAGAGGCGCAGCTGCGTGCCGTGCGCGGCGCGCGCATGTCGATCGTCTTTCAGGACCCTCGATCCTCACTCAACCCCGTGCTTCGCATCGGCGATCAGAGCGCCGAGCAGATCCTCGCTCATGAGCCGCACCTCGGCAGGGCGCAAGCACGCGCGCGTGCCGAGGAGCTGTTGGAGCGGGTGCGGATGCCTGCCGCGCGCGCCCGGCTGCGCTCCTACCCGCACGAGCTCTCCGGCGGCATGCGCCAGCGCGCGATGATCGCGATGGCGCTCTCGCTCGACGCGCCCGTGTTGCTCGCCGATGAGCCCACCACCGCGCTTGACGTCACCGTCCAGGCGCAGATCCTCGACCTGCTCGACAGCCTGCGTGCCGAGAGCGGGCTCGGCGTGCTGCTGATCACGCACGACTTCGGCGTCGTCGCGCGCAGCGCTCACCGTGTGGCTGTGATGCGCGCCGGGCGAATCGTCGAGCCGGGCGCCACCGAGGAGGTGTTGCGCCGCCCTCAGGATCCGTACACGCGCGAGCTGCGCGCCGCGCTCGCTCCCGCGGGCAGGCGCTCGAACGGTGGGGCGGCGTTCGGCGGGCGGATCGTCGAGGCCGGCACACCGGCGTCGGAGCAGATGGGCGGGCTGCTCGTCGAGATGCACGACGTGTGTGTGTCGTTTGCCTCCAAACGCTGGCACGCGCGCACGCGCGCACGCGCGCGTGCCAGCCGTTTGCGAATGCATTCGCACGCCCCCAACCGCGCCGCGCCCGCATCCGATCCGCTCGCCTGCGCACACCGGACGGACGCGCTCGCGGGCGTGTCGCTCGCCGTGTATCCAGGGGAGACGCTCGCGCTCGTCGGCGAGTCCGGCAGCGGCAAGACCACGCTCATCCGCTCGATCGCCCGCCTGGTGGAGCCCGACCGCGGCGTCATCCGCTTGGAAGGGGTGGACATCGCGCGAGCGCGCCGCCGCGAGCTTGCCAGCCTGCGCCGCTCGCTCGGGATGGTGTTTCAGGATCCCCACGCCTCGCTGAACCCCCGCCGCCGGGTGGGGGCGAGCGTGGAGCTGGCGGTGCGCGCCTACGGCGTGCACCGCGGCACGGCGCGCACTCGCGCACTGGAGCTGCTCGAGCGCGTCGGCCTGAGCGCCGAGCACGCCGTCCGCTACCCGCACGAGCTGTCGGGCGGCGAGTGCCAGCGCGTCGCGATCGCGCGCGCCCTTGCCGGCGAGCCGCGCCTGGTGCTGCTCGACGAGCCGGTGTCCTCGCTCGACGCGTCGCTGCGCCGCGGAGTGATCGAGCTGCTCGCCGACCTGCAGGCGCAGCTCGGCTGCTCCTACGTGCTCGTCTCGCACGATCTCGACGTCGTCGCCGGCATCGCCGATCGCATCGCCGTCATGCGTGCCGGGCGGGTGGTCGAGCTCGGCGACGCCGAGGATGTGCTCGAACGGCCCACGCACCCCTACACACGCGAGCTGCTCGCCGCCCGTCCGGTGCTGCCCGGTGGCGTAGGATCGCCCCCGTGGGTTCGACAGATGCAATAGCGCTGCTTCAGCGGTTGATCCGCTTCGACACCGTCAACCCGCCGGGCAACGAGCGCCCGGCGATCGAGCATTTGCGCGACATCCTCGCGGGCGCCGGCTTCGAGTGCGAGCTGCTCGCCGCCGAGCCGCACCGGCCAAACCTCGTCGCGCGCCTGCGCGGAGAGCGGCAGGGGCCGACGCTCTGCTACCTCGGCCACGTCGACACCGTGCTCGCCAACCCGTCCGAGTGGAGCCACGATCCGTTCTCCGGCGATCTCGCCGACGGCTTCGTCTGGGGTCGTGGCGCGCTCGACATGAAGTCGCAGGTTGCCGCCGAGGTGGCGGCGGCTGCCTCGCTCGCCGCCTCCGGCTGGCGCCCGGCGCAAGGCGATCTGCTCGTGGCGGCGGTCGTCGACGAGGAGACCGGCGGGGGTCTCGGCGCGCAGTGGATCACACGGGAGCATCCCGAGAAGGTGCGCTGCGACATGCTCGTCAACGAGGGCGGCGGACCGTCGTTTCAGATCGACGGCAAGCGCTTCTACGGCGTCTGCTGCGCAGAGAAGGGCGTCTTTCGCTTCACCGTGAACACCTCCGGCGTCGCCGGCCACGCTTCGATGCCGAAGATGGGTGAGAACGCCCTCCTGAAGATGGCTCCCGTGCTCGAGCGCCTAGCCACCCGCCAGCCGTCGCTCGCCCCCACCGCAGAGCCGCTCGCGCTGCTCAGCGGCATCGGCGAGGACATGGACGACCCCGCCGGTGCGCTCACGCGCCTGGCGCAGCGCGAGCCGCGCCTGCTGGCGCTGCTGGAGCCGATGTTCGGAGTGACGTTCACGCCCACCAAGATCTCCGCCTCGGAGAAGATCAACGTGATCCCCTCCGCCGCCGAGCTGCGCGTCGACTGCCGCGTGCCGCCGGGTCTCGGCGAGGCCGAGGTGAGGCAGGGGATCGAGGAGGTGCTCGGCGGCGTAGAGGGGCTGCGCATCGAGTTCACCGAGCAGATCGTCGGCAACCGCTCGCCGCTGCAATCGCCCCTGCGCGAGGCGATCGACGAGTGGGTGGGGCAGAACGACCCGGGCGCCAGCACCGTGCCCACGATCCTCCCCGGGTTCACCGACTCCGCCCACTTCCGCGCAGCCTTCCCGGAGTGCGTCGCCTACGGCTTCTTTCCGCACCGCCATCAGGGCCTGCTCGAAACCCAGCCGCTGATCCACGCCGCCGACGAGCGCATCGATGTGCGCGACATGGAGCTCGCCGTCGACTGCTATCGCCACCTCGCGCTGCGCATCTTGGGTTGATAGCCCATAATGGGTGTCGTGGAGCCACGGATGGTGACACTCTCGACGTCGATCGTCACGGAAATCCAGAACTGGGCCTACCAGTGGTCCAGCGTCGTGATGATCCTGTTCTTCACCGCGCTCATCTACCTGATGTGGCGCACGCTGAAAGTGATGCCGCGGGTCAAGCCGCAGCAGATCAAGCCCGACTCCTCGCAGTCGGTCACCTGGCAGGACATCGCCGGCGTCGACGACGCCAAGGCGGAGCTCGAAGAGATCGTCGAGTTCCTGCGCGATCCCAAGCGCTTCAAGAAGCTCGGGGCGAAGGTGCCCAAGGGCATCCTGCTGCACGGTCCGCCCGGCACCGGCAAGACGCTGCTCGCCAAGGCGGTGGCGCACGAGTCGGGCGCGCAGTTCTTCGCGCAGTCGGCAGCCGCCTTCGTGGAGATGTTCGCCGGCCTGGGCGCCGCGCGCATCCGCCGGCTGTTCGCCGTCGCGCGCAAGCATGAACCGGCGATCATCTTCATCGACGAGCTCGACGCCGTCGGCGGGCGACGCGGCTCCGATTTCTCGGGCGAGAAGGACCAGACGCTCAACCAGCTGCTCGTCGAGATGGACGGCTTCTCTTCCAGCGGGCGGCTCGTCGTGATAGCAGCCTCCAACCTGCTCGAGAAGCTCGACCCCGCGCTGCTGCGACCGGGGCGCTTCGACCGCCAGGTGTTCGTGGCGCCGCCCGACGTCAAGGGCAGACGCGGGGTGCTCGAGGTGCACACGCGCTCAAAGCCCCTGCGCGACGTGGACCTGGGGCTCGTCGCCGCTCAGACGAGCGGGTTGACGGGCGCCGACCTGGCGAACATCTGCAACGAGGCCGCCATCTTCGCCGCCCGCCGCAAAGGCGATGTCATCACCAACGCCGACTTCGACCAAGCCCTGGAGCGCGTGATCGCCGGCGTGCAGTCCCACCGTGTCCTGAACGACCACGAGAAGCGCGTCGTCGCCTACCACGAGGCCGGGCATGCGCTCTGCGGGGAGCTGCTTCCGTCGGTCGATCGCGTGCACCGCATCTCGATCGTCCCGCGCGGTCGCGCGCTCGGCTACACGCTCAACCTGCCCGCCGAGGATCGATACCTCAAGACGCGCGAGGAGCTGCTCGACTACATGACCGTGCTGATGGGCGGGCGGGTTGCCGAGCAGGTGGTGTTCGGCGCGATGACCACCGGAGCCTCCGACGATCTCAAGCGCGTCGCCGCGATCGCCCACTCGATGGTTCACGACTACGCGATGGGCACATCCGGCACCGGGCGCGCGCCCGACGGCGACGTGCAGCTGTCGCAGACCACGCTGCGCATCCGCGACGAGGAGCGCAACGACCTCATCGACGAGGCCCATCGCGCCGCGCGTCGGCTGATCCTGGCCCACCGTCCCCAGCTCGACGCGCTCGCCACCCAGTTGCTCGACGAGGAGGTGCTCGACCGCGACTCGATCGAGCGCATCATGGACGGCGTCCCACGCCTGGAACGCGCACCAGGCGTCGGTTTGCGCGTCGTCGCCGCCACCGCGCCGCCGGAAGACTCGTAGACTGCCGGGCATGTTCGATCGCATCGACCACATCGGCGTCGCCGTGCAGGACATCGAGGCTGCCCTGCCGCTCTATCGCGACGTGTTCCGGATGCAGGTCGCCCACCGCGAGATCGTCGAGGAGCAGGGCGTCGAGGCGGTGCTGCTCGACGTCGGAGAGAACCACATAGAGCTGCTTGCCCCGCTCGGCCCCGACACGCCCGTCGGCAAGTTCCTCGCCAAGCGCGGACCCGGCCTGCACCACGTCGCCTATCAGGTGTCTGACATCGACGCCGCGCTCGCCGCGCTCTCAGGCGCGGGCGTCCCATTGATCGACGAGCAGCCGCGCGTCGGCATCCGCAACTCGCGCGTCGCCTTCCTGCACCCAAAGGGCAGCGGCGGCGTGCTCACCGAGATAGTCCAACCGGCGGAGGTCCACTGATGGCTGTCCACCATCGCCGCGTCAGCGTCGGCTTCCAGGGCGGGCAGGTGCTCGCCCTGCGCGTCACCGAGGATCAGCTCGAAGCCCTGCACAGGGCGCTCGGGTCCGGCGGCTGGCACGAGCTCGAAACCGAGGAAGGCCCGGTGCGGATCAACCTCGACCAGGTTGTGTTCGTGCGCACCGACACCGGCGATCAGCGGGTCGGCTTCGGCATCGCGTAATGGTTGTGGACGAGCGGCTGCTTCGCGCCGCGCGTACCTGCGGGCACACGCCCGCCGCCGACCGTGCGGTGGCGCGCTTCTCCAAGCTCGGTGAGCACGGCGCCGTGTGGGTTGCCGTTGGTGTCGCCTGCGCGCTTGCAAGCTCCGGCGAACGCCGCCGCCGCTGGGGCAGCGCCACCGCCACGGTAGCCGCCACCTACGGGCTGAACACGCTCGTCAAGCTCGCCGTCCGCCGCCGCCGCCCCGATCTGCCCGGCCTTCCACCGCTCGCGAGCGCGCCGACGCAGCTGTCGTTTCCAAGTGCCCACTCCTCCACCTCGTTTGCAGCCGCGCTCGCCTACCGCCGGCTGGGCGTCCCCGCCGCGCCGCTCTACGGGCTGGCCGGCGGGCTCGCCCTCTCGCGCCTGTATCTGGGGCTGCACTATCCCTCCGACGTGCTCGCCGGCGCGCTGCTCGGCAGCGCCGTCGCCGCCGCCCGTACGCCGCGCCCGGCATGATGCGCGGATGAGCACGCGCATCGGCATCGTCGGGCTGCCCAACGCGGGCAAGTCCTCGCTCTTCAACGCCCTCACGAAGGCGGGCGCCGAGGCCGCCAACTATCCGTTCACCACGATCGAGCCCAACGTCGCCGTGGTGCCCGTGCGCGACGAGCGCCTGGAGGAGGTTGCGCGCACGGTGGGAGCCTCGGACATCGTGTGGGACACGATCGACTTCCACGACATCGCCGGATTGGTCGCCGGCGCCCACAAAGGGGAGGGCTTGGGCAACCGCTTCCTCGCCAACATCCGCGAGACGCACGCCATCGTGCACGTTGTGCGCGCCCACGGCGACGAGAGCGTCATCCACCCGGAGGGACGCGTCAACCCGCTCGCCGACATCGAGACGATCGAGACTGAGCTGATCCTCGCCGACCTCGAGCAAGCCGAACGGCGGCTGCCGCGCGTCGCCAAGCAAGCCAAGGGCGGAGACCGTGTCGCCGCCGCCGAGGAGGCTTGGCTTACCGAGGTGATCGCCGCCCTGCAAGCGGGCCGCCCAGCCCGCGAGGTGCCGGTCCCCGAGGAGGCGCCTGGCGCCCAGCGCGATCTCGGTGCGCTCACGTCCAAGCCGGTGCTGTTCGTCGCCAACGTCGACGAGGGCTCCGAGGAGGTGCCCGCCGAGATCGCCGACTACGCCGCCTCGCAGGGCGCCCACGCGGTAGCGGTGTCTTCGCGCATCGAGTCAGAGCTCGCGGAGCTCGACGAGGAGGAAGCCGCCGTCATGCGCGCCGAGCTGGGCATCGCCGAGACCGGCCTGCAGCGCGTCATCCGCGGCGCCTTCTCGCTGCTGCGCCTGATCGCCTTCTTCACCGCCGGCGAAGCCAAGCCCGCGCAATCCTGGCATTTGCGTAACGGCCTCACCGCCTGGCACGCCGCTGGTGAGATCCACACCGACATCCAGAAGGGCTTCGTGCGCGCCGAGGTGATCGGCTGGCGGGAGCTGGTCGACGCCGGCGGATACGCCGGCGCCCGCGAGCGCGGCACGCTGCGTTTGGAGGGCCGCGACTACGCGATGCGCGACGGGGACGTCATCACCATCAAGTTCACGCCCTAGCGTGCTCCGCTAGACAGGCGCTCGGCGAGGCGGTTCATGCCTAGCTCGCGGGCTGCTGCGGCGGCTGACGCGAAGTCGGTCGAACGGTCGGCGGGGCGCTCTACGTCGATCGGCTGGAGGGTTGCGATCTGCTTGAACGCGCGTAGGAGCTTGGCGTGCTCGCGCACGCTCGCCGCCACGCGCGGGGTCATGCCGCTGCCGGCGCCGCCCGCGTGCTCGGCCACCGCCAGCACCCGCTCCAGCGAACCGTGCTCCCGAAGCAGCGCCGCCGCTGTCTTGGCGCCGATCCCGGGAGCCCCGGGCAAGCCGTCCGATGGGTCGCCGCGCAGGGCGATCAGATCGGGGATCTGTCCTGGCGCGACGCCGTGGCGTTCAACCACCTGTTGCGGGCCGATGCGCGCAACCTTCCCTCCCTTCCCCAAATCAAGCACGCTCACGTGCTTGTCGAGCGCTTGGAGCAGGTCGCGGTCGCCTGTGAGGAGAAAAGCCTCTCCGCCCGCCTCGCGCTCGCTGCGCGCGTAGGAGAGCATCGCATCGTCCGCCTCGAGCTCGTGCGCGTCAGCCACAACCCAGCCGAAGCTCTCGAGCAGCGCCGGCGCCTGCTTCCACTGGTGGGCCAGCTCCGCTGGCATCGGGTCGCGGTGGGCGTGATAGGGCGGATACAGCTCCACTCGGTAGCGCGCCTGCTCGGCCCCGAAGCACGCAACCACGGCACGCGGAGAGCACGCCTCGCTTGCCGCGAGCAACGCATTCACCGTGCCCAGCAACGCGTTCACCGGCTCTCCATCCGCGCCCTTGATCGATTTCGGCAGCGCGAAGAACGAGCGGTACAGCAGCCACGGGACGTCTGCGATCAGCAGCGGTGCCATGCCGTGCAGCCTATGCGCCGGTACGGCTGAGGGCGCCCCGTGCGAACCCGGGGCGCCCCGTTGCCGTTACTGCTGGGGGCTGGACGCTATTTGTCCTCGTCCTCGCCTTGCGTGTCCTGCGCAGAGCCTTCCTGGCTCTGGTGGTTGCCCTGCGAGGTGGCGTTTTCGTTGCTCGCGGAAGAGCGCGTGTCAGCCTGGTTGGACTGGTTCACATCGCCTCCGTTGCTGCCTTTCTCGCCTTTGTGGTGCTCGCAGTCGCACTTCTCGCCCGGCCCGTACGAACCGCCCTTGCCGAATGGAGCATTCAGGTTGGCCTGTTCGTCCGACGCCGAGCTTTCCGCCGACTGGCTCGTGCCGTTGCTGTTCGACGCCGACTGGCTCTGGTCGACCTGCTGGCCGCCCGAGTCGCCTTTGCCTTTCCCGTGGTGGTCTTTGCCACTGCACCCACAACCGTCGTATCCGGAGGAGTGGTCGCTACCGGGTTTGCCCGACGCCGAACCCTGCTGGCTCTGCGAGTTGCCCTGTTCGGTGCCGTTGCTGTTGCTCGCCGACGATTTCGTGTCCGCCTTGTTGGACTGGTTCACGTCACCGTTGTTCGAGCCCTTGCTCAGCACCGAGATGGGAGCGTTCACGTTGACCTGTTCGTTGGTCGCTCGTGAGCTGGCTTCCTGGTGGGTTTGGTTGCCGTTCGCGGCTTCCTGGCTCTGGCTCACCTGCGAGCCGCCGCTCGGATCGCCGCCCTGGCACCCACAGGAGCTGCCGTGGTCGGAGCCTCCGGCGCCAGACGCGCTCGCGCTCTGTTCCTGGGCGTTGCCCTGTTCGGTGCTGTTTTCGTTGGACGCCGACGATTTCGTGTCGGCTTGGTTTGACTGGTTGACTTCACCGTTGTTCGATTCCGAGCTTGCGATCGCCACAGGCACGTTCACGTTCACCTGCTGCGAGCTCGCTTCGCTGCCTGCTGACTGTTCGGTGCTGTTTTCGTTGGTCGCCGTCTGAGTCTGTTTGACCAGGCTGCCCACGTCGGCTTTGCCCTGCCCGCCGGCGAGCGCCGTGCTCGGGGCCAGCGCGAGCGCACACACGCTCAGCGCCATCGCCAACCAATGGCGTTTCATGGGTTGCTCCTTTCAATCGATTCCCAGTAGGCGCTCACGCCGCTGTGGGCGCGGCGCCGAGTTGCCGCGGCACGAGCCCTTGCTCGGCCGCGTCAGCCCCCGCGCGCTAGCCGGGGCGATCGGGAATCAGGACGAGCGGCGCCAGCGGTGCCAGCTCGCTTGCCATCCGCAAGCGGCGCGTCGTCCACGGGCCTGAGAGCAACAACAGGCCCGCAAGTGCGAAGAAGATCGAGCCTGCCGCTCCACCGGTGCCGCCGCCCGCAGGCGACGGTGGCGAGGGCAGGGGAGCGGGTGAGGGGTTAGAGGGGCGGCTCGGCGCATTGAGCGGCTCGTGCTCGCCTGTGCCGCTTTCACGCGGCGCAGTGGCGAGCCGGTCGACGAAAGCAGGCATGCTCCAGGCGTTGCCGGTCGTCCACAACCGGGTCGTCGCGTGGGTCGGTCGCGGTGCCCCCGATGCGGCGAGCGCCCGAGATGCAGCTGGGCGGGTGGGTGCGTTCATCCACCGATCTCCAGCCGCTGTCGCGTCGCCGTGTGCCCACGTGTGTGGACCCGCCGCCGCGAGCGAAGGCGTCGTGGTGGGGCTGACAGCTTGGCGGGCTGGCGGCGAGGCGGCTGTCGACCTTGACCGAACCACCGGCGTCAGCCGGGCAGCGGTCGTTGGCAGCACGGCGGAGGTCGATCGACCCGCCGGCGTTGCTGTGCTGCTCGTCACCGTCCCCACCGTCCGGATGGCAGTGGGGATCGCGTCCGCTGTGCCTGCCGCTCGCGTAACCGCTGCGGTTGTGGACGTCGCCTGCGAGGTGGCGGTTTGGACGGCAGTCGTGGTGCGTGTTGCGGCTTCGCTAACGCTCGTGCTCGCTCGGTCGACGGCGCTCGTCGCCGTCTCGGTTGCCGCTCCCGTCGAGGTTGCGGCAGCCGTCGCGGACCCCGCTGCCGTGCTCGCCGGCTTCGTCGCCGCTTCGGTTGTCGTCCCAGCCGATTCTGCTGCGCTTGCGTGGATCACCCCGGCGTGCGCCGGGCTGGCGAGGGCAAGCGCGCACGCGCCAGACAGACCCACCGCCAAGGCTAGGCGCGTGAAGTGCGCGAGGGGTGTGAAGGGCTCTTCCACCATCGCGTCTTTCGGTGATTCCCGACAGTTGAGCAAACATGCGCTTTCCTGCGCAATCGCGTGCAAGAATACGGACTTCTACTGATTATCGGACTGCTTGCGGGCGCCGTTGCGCGTCTTCCGCGCCGATCCATCCGCCGTTCCAGTGATCTGGGGAACGCTTCTCAGGCAGGTGCAGCCGCGCCGCCGTCAATGCCCGTAGCCGCCGGTTGGGGCGCGCTTGGCGCCGCCATGCCACCCTCCTCTGTCACGTGCGCTGCGGGCACCGGCTGTGCGAGCGCTTCTGCCGGTTCGCTGCTCGCACCCGTGCTTTGATCGCCGCGGCTCAGGTCTGGCTCGGGGTGCGTGCCGTGTGCGTCGCGCAGCGAGAAGTGCGCCCACGTGGCGTACATGCCCAGGCGTTCGGCGAGCTGTCCGCCGCTCACCAGCATCTTGCCCTTGGACCCAAGGATGTACGCCGAGACGATCCGAGGGGAGCTGCCTCGGCGCAGCACCTCGACGCCCTTGAACCTGCCCTTGGTCAGCCCTCTGAGGCGAACCCCTGCTTCGTGGATGCTCAGTTCGATCGTCCAGCGGTGCAGCGACCCGCCGTCATAGGGGTCCGCCACTCCCACCAGCCAGGGCTCCGGCGCCGACCCGGGGAAGGCGTCCTGCGCGCTTTCGGTGTGCCCACCCGAGCTCGCGAAGAAGTACGTGATCGCCGGCTTTCCTCCATAGGTGACTATCTGTCCCGCCGTCGCCTGCACCGCCGCGTTCGTGCGCGGCGTTTCCGCCGCTTTGCCGAGGTACATCTGCGAGCGGGTGTCCGAGTACACGTCGAACTTGGCCCCCCCTGCGTGCGCTGTCAGGGCGTATGTGCGCGACGCCACCGCCTGCGCCTCGAGCGCCGCCATCGGCCAGTCGGCGGACACCTCCGCCGCCACCACTCCCTGCACGTAGCGCTCCAGGGGAACTCGCCTCACCTTGCCGTGCACGAGCACCTTCACCACCGACTTCGCCGGCGCCGCTCCGAGCGAGGTGCCTGTGTAGTAGTGGGCGAGGATCCGCTCGTACGACCATCCGTGTTCGGCGTACCCGCGCGCTCCCTCCTGGCTCATGCCCACCCCGTGGCCGAAGCCCGCCCCGTCGATCACGAGCGTCGTCGCGCCCGCTCGGGTCGCTCCGGATGCGGCGAGCGTGAGCGCCGCGAATACGGCGAGCAGTGGGTGGTAGCTTGGCCTCATGCGATCCGTGATCGGCCAAATATCAGCCGGCCTGAAGTGGCGCAAGGGAGGCTGAGGCGCGATGGCGGTACTTGCGAGCGCCGAGCAAGCTGTTCTCGACCGGGTTCCGGGCGGCCTCTACAGCGGCGGTCGGTGGCGCCCGGCGCGCGCCGGCGCGACGCTCGTCGTCGAGGACCCTGCGACGCAGACTCCGATCGCCGAGGTGGCAGACGCCGATCCCGAGGATGCGCTCGATGCGCTCGCCGCCGCACACGAGGCGCAAGTCGCCTGGGCCGCCAGCGCGCCACGCGAGCGCGCCGAGATCCTGCGCCGCGCCTACGAGCTGTTGATCGCCGACATCGACAACCTCGCACTGCTCATGACGCTGGAGATGGGCAAGGCGGTGTCGGAGTCGCGCGCCGAGATCGCCTACGCCGCCGAGTTCCTGCGCTGGTTCTCCGAGGAGGCGGTGCGCATCCACGGGCGCTACATGACCAACACCACAGGCGCCGGTCGCATCCTCACGATGCGCCAGCCGGTCGGCCCGTGCGTGTTCGTCACCCCATGGAACTTCCCCACCGCGATGGGGACGCGCAAGATCGCTCCGGCTATCGCCGCCGGTTGCACGATGGTGGTCAAGCCCGCCCAGCAAACCCCGCTGTCGATGCTCGCGCTCGCTCAGCTGCTCGAACGCGCCGGCCTGCCGGAGGGCGTGCTCAACGTCATCACCGCCCGTCACTCGGGCGCCGTCGTCGAGCCGCTGCTGTCCGACCCGCGCACGCGCAAGCTGTCGTTCACCGGCTCAACCGAGGTGGGGCGCAAGCTGATCGAGCAATCCGCCCCGCAAATCCTGCGCGTATCGATGGAGCTGGGCGGCAACGCTCCGTTCATCGTGTTCGACGACGCCGATCTCGACGCCGCAATCGAGGGTGCGCTCACCGCCAAGCTGCGCAACGTCGGGGAGGCGTGCACCGCCGCCAATCGCTTCCACGTGCACGACTCGCTCGCCGACGAGTTCGCCCGCCGCCTGGCGCAGCGCATGCGCACACTGAAGGTGGGCCGCGGAACCGACCCCGATGTCGATCTCGGCCCGCTCATCGACGAGCGTCAGCGCACCACCGTCGAGGAAGCCGTGAGCGACGCGTGCGAACGGGGAGCCGAGCTGCTGCTCGGGGGAGAGCGCCTGCCCGGCAGCGGCTACTTCTACGCGCCCACTGTGCTCGGCAACGTCCCGCCTGACGCGCGGACGATGCGCGAGGAGACGTTCGGACCTGTGGCGCCGGTTGGGAGATTCTCCTCCGAGCAACAGGCGATCGAGGCTGCCAACGCAACGCAATACGGTTTGGTGGCGTACGTCTACACCAACGACCTGCGCCGCGCCGTGCGCGTGGCCGAGGCGCTCGAAGTGGGAATGGTGGGGCTCAACCAGGGCATCGTCTCCAACCCCGCCGCTCCGTTCGGCGGCGTCAAGCACTCCGGCTACGGGCGCGAGGGCGGCTTCGAGGGGATCGACGAGTACCTCGAGACGAAGTACGTCGCGCTCGCGCTCTGATCCGCTTCTACGCCTCCCGCTGCGTTGAAGCGCGGCGGCCCCGATCCGGCCAGCCGATCTCAGCAGGGCTCAAGCGCACGCGCGCGTCCGCCGAAGACGATCGTGGAGTGCTATCAGTGCGTGGCTTCACCCATGTAGCCTTTCAGTCAACCGCCCCTCGTGGGACGGCGCTGCTGCGCCCCCGCACCGTGATCGATCCCCCCGCATCGAACGGCTCAGCCGACGGGTCTGCCCGTCGCAGGAAGAGCGCGCTCGGTCTTCCCGCGAAGGGACTGCCCAACGGCTCCGCCGAGCCCGGCGGCTCGCGCCGCCCGCCGCGCCTGCCCGGGCGTGGGATCGCGCTCGCCGGGGTTCCCCTTGCAGGCGCCATCGCCGCGCTCGCGCTCGGCGGGGTCGCGCTCACCGTCATAGGCGGGATCGCCCTTGCGGGCGTCGCGCTGATGATGGGATGGCTGCTCGGCGAGGACCGCCGCAAGGCGCTTCAGCAGGAGGTCGACGACCGCACCAACGACCTGCGACGTGCGCTCTCCGAGCTCGAGATCGCCCAAGCCGAGACCGTGCGCCGCCTGTCGATGGCGGTGGAGTTCCGCGACGAGGACACGGGCGCCCACATCGAGCGGATCGGCCGCTTCTCCACGCAACTGGCCGAAGCGATCGGGATGGCGCCGGAGTTCTGCCGGCGCATGTCGCACGCCGCGCCGCTGCACGACGTCGGCAAGGTCGCGATCCCGGACGCGATCCTGCTCAAGCC
>JBQCGU010000050.1:0-11901 GCA_051955355.1 Solirubrobacteraceae bacterium
GCGGGCATCGTGTTCATCGGACCGCCGCCGAGCGCGATCGAGGCGATGGGATCGAAGACGCGCGCGCGCGAGCTGATGCAGGCGGCGGGCGTGCCGATCGTGCCGGGCACCACCGAGCCGGTCGACACCGTCGAGCAGGCGATGAAGATCGCCAAGGCGGATATCGGCTTCCCCGTCGCCGTCAAGGCAGCCGGGGGCGGCGGCGGCAAGGGCTTTCGCGTGGCGCTCACCGAGAACGATCTCGATAGCGCCTTCGAGGGAGCCAGCCGCGAGGGCGAGAAGTTCTTCTCCGACGCCACCGTCTACCTGGAGCGCTATCTCCCTGACCCTCGCCACGTCGAGGTGCAGGTGCTCGCGGACACGCACGGCAACGTCATCCATCTCGGCGAGCGCGACTGCTCCATCCAGCGCCGCCACCAGAAGGTGATCGAGGAGTCCCCGGCACCCGAGTGGATCGTGGATGAGGCACTGCGCGCCCACATCGGCGAGATCGGCGTCGAGGCGGCGCGTGCGGTGAGCTACGTCGGCGCCGGCACGATCGAGGGCCTGCTTCAGGACGGCGAGTACTTCTTTCTGGAGATGAACACGCGCGTGCAGGTCGAGCACTGCGTCACCGAGATGACCACCGGCATCGACATCGTCAAGGAGGGCATCCGCGCCGCGGCGGGCGAGCCGCTCCGCTACACGCAGGCGGATGTCCATCTGAAAGGACACGCAATCGAGTGCCGGATCAACGCCGAGGACGCCTCCAAGAACTTCGCTCCGGCTCCCGGCAAGATCGGGGCCTACAACGAGCCCAAAGGCCCGGGAGTGCGCGTGGACTCCGGCGTCGGCGCCTACGGCGAAGTCTCGCCCATGTACGACCCGATGGTTGCCAAGCTGATCGTGTGGGACGCCGACCGCGAGCAAGCCACCAAGCGCATGCTGCGCGCGCTGGACGAATACGAGATCGAGGGCTTGAAGACGCTCATCCCCTTCCACAAGGCTCTGCTGTCGACCGACCAATGGGCCAAAGGCGAGACCTGTCGCGACCTGCTGGAGGACAAGGACTGGCTCAAGACGCTCGCGTTCGACGCTGCGCCGAAGGTCGAGCAGGACGACGAGGAGCAGGTCGAGCAGACCTACACCGTCGAGGTGTCGGGCAAGCGCTTTGACGTGAAGGTGCTCGGACCCCCGTTCGCCGGCGGCGCGGTTGCGCCAGGCGGCTCCAACGGCTCTGCCCCAGCTGCCGGGCGCCCGAAGCGCTCGGAGCGCAAGTCAGCCAGCGGCGGCGGTCCTGACACGCTCGAATCGCCGCTGCAGGGCAACATGTGGAAGGTGCTCGTCAAAGAGGGCGACACCGTGTCCGAGGGCCAGCTCCTGTGCATCATCGAGGCGATGAAGATGGAGAACGAGATCACCGCCCACAAGGCGGGCAAGATCGTCGAGCTGCCGATCTCCGAGGGCGCCCCGATAGCCGCCGGCGCCCCGATAGCCACGATCAAGGGCGAAGACGCCTGACCTGGAGCGCTCGGGGGACGCAGTGGAGCCCCCGCACAGACGACGCCCGGGGCGCAAGGCGCGTCGCCGGCTAAGAGACGTCGAGCAGCTTGGCGGCGTCGCGCAGCGTGGTGACTTCCTCGGTGGGCTTCTTCTGCGAGGACTCAAGCGGCTGCTTTGAGCGGTTCACCCACACCACCGGGATGCGCTGCTTGATGCACGGCGCCACGTCGCCGTGATGGCTTGCGGCGATGTGCACCCACCCCTTCTTCGAGCCCAGGCGTCTGGCGCACTCGACGAAGTGGGCGGGGTCGGGCTTGTAGGAGCGCACCTGCTGGGCGGTGACGACGAGCTCGAAGTCCATCGGAATGTGGCGACGGGTCTGCCCGAGCAGCTTGTCGTCGATGTTGGCGATCAGCCCGAGCTTGTACTTCTTGGCGAGCTTCTGCAGCTGGGTGGGCGTTTCCTTGAACGGCTTCCAGCGCTGCACCGAGTCGGGCAGGAAGTTGGAGCGCGACGGTTCGAGCGGCCACTCGAGCCGTTTGGCGATCTCGATCGCCGTGCGGCGCAGCACCTCGGCATAGAGCTCGTAGGAGCCGGCCTCCACTTCACGAGATATCTCGTGGAACATCGGGATCAGCACGTTGCGGTCGATCTCGAAGCCGTCCTTCTCGGCCTCGGCGGCGAACGCCTCGTAGATCCCGGTCTCCCAGTCGATCAGCGTCCCGTAGACGTCGAATGTGACGAAAGTGATGTTCTTGGGGATGGGCATCGGCCGGGCATTATGCCTCGCAACGGACCGTCCGCGCTGTGCGCCCCGTTTCGCTAGAGTGCCCGTCCGCACATGGACCTGCTCGAGTACCAAGGCAAGCAGCTGTTCGCCCGCCACGGCCTTGAGGTGTCCGCCGGCAAGGCGGTCACCACCGTCGAGGATGCGGTGGCGGCGGCGAACGAGGTCGGCTACCCGGTTGTCGTCAAGGCGCAGGTGCTGATCGGCGGGCGCGGCAAGGCAGGCGGCGTGAAGCTTGCGGCGGACGAGTCCGAGGCCCGCGAGCACGCCGAGAAAATCCTCGGGCTGGACATCCGCGGACACATCGTGCGCACGCTCTGGATCGAGCATGCGTCGGACATCGCGAGCGAGTACTACGCCTCGGTGCTGCTCGACCGCTCCGCCAAGCAACCGCTCGTGATCTTCAGCGTCGAGGGCGGCGTGGAGATCGAGCAGGTGGCTGAGGAGAGCCCCGAGGCGCTGGTGCGCCATCACGTCGACGCGCTTGCCGGCTTGAGCCGCGAGGAGGCAGTCGAGATCGCGACAAAGGGCGGGGCGGACGCCGACGTCGTCGACGGCGTGGCGGATGCGCTCGTGGCGCTGTACAAGGTTTGGCTGGCGGAGGACGCCTCGCTGGCGGAGATCAACCCGCTGATCGTCACGCCCGATCGCAAGGTGAAGGCGCTCGACGCGAAGGTGTCGCTCGACAACAACGCGCTCTACCGCCACCCGGAGAACCAGGGTTTGTCGGACAGCGCCAACGAAGACCCGATCGAGCGGCGCGCCAAGGAGCAGGGCGTTCAGTACGTGGCGCTCGACGGAGACGTGGGAATCCTCGGCAACGGCGCCGGCCTGGTGATGTCGACGCTCGACGTCGTCGCACAGGCGGGCGGCAAACCAGCCAACTTCCTCGACGCGGGCGGCGGATCGGACGCGGCGAAGATCAAGCAGGCGGTCGAGCTGATCCTCGCCAACCACGCCGTCAAAGCCGTGCTCTTCAACATCTTCGGCGGGATCACACGTTGCGACGAGGTCGCAAAGGGTTTGATCGCAGCCTTCGAGGACATCAAACCCACCGTCCCGTTCGTCGTGCGCCTGGATGGCACCAACGACGTCCAGGGCCGCGAGCTGCTCCAGGGCGCGGCGCTGCCCAACGTGCACGCCGCCGCCACCATGAACGAGGCAGCCGAGAAGGTTGTGGCGCTTGCCGCCGAAACCCCAGCTGAGGCAGGAGCGCCCGCATGAGCGTCCTCGTAGACGAGACGACGCGCCTGTGCGTCGCCGGCATGACCGGCAAAGAGGGCTCGTTCCACACGCTGAACAACCGCCGCTACGGCACGAACGTCGTCGGCGGCGTCACGCCCGGCAAGGGCGGCCAGGATGTCGAGGGCATCCCGGTGTTCGACAGCTGGGAGGACGCCGCGCGCGAGGCGCAGCCCAACACGGCGATGATCTTCGTTCCCCCGCGCTTCGCAGCCGACTCGATCCTCGAAGCGGCAGCCGCGGGCGTGGAGCTGATCGTGGCGATCACCGAGGGCATCCCTGCCCACGACGAGCTGCGCGTCTACAACACGCTGAAGCGCGACTTCCCGAACGCGCGTCTGATCGGGCCGAACTGCCCGGGCATCCTCTCGCCGGGCAAGGCCAACGTGGGCATCATCCCCGCGTCGTTCTTCAAGCAGGGCAACGTCGGCGTCGTGTCGCGCTCGGGCACGCTCACCTACCAGATCGGCAACGAGATCGCCCAAGCGGGCTTCGGCTGCTCATCGATCGTCGGCATCGGCGGCGACCCTGTCCCCGGCTCCTCGTTCGTGGACATCCTCGAGCTGTTCGGAGCCGACGAGCAGACCGAGCTGATCGTCCTCTCCGGAGAGATCGGCGGGTCTGCCGAGGAGGAGGCTGCCGAGTACATCGCCCAGAACGTCACCAAGCCGGTGGTTGCCTACATCGCCGGCTTCACGGCACCCGCGGGCAAGCAGATGGGCCACGCCGGCGCGATCGTGTCGGGCTCCGCCGGCACAGCCGCCGCCAAGGCGGAGGCGCTTGAAGCCAAGGGCGTTCGCGTCGGGCGCACCCCTACCGAAGTCGCCGAGATCGCCGTCGAGATACTCGGCGGGGTGGCCGCCGAGCGGTGACTGGATCGCCACCCGCACAGCAGCTACGCTAAGCCGGTGGACCAAGAGGTAGCGCAGACGCTGGCTGCACTCGAGCGCAAGCTCTCAGAGCTCGAGCGCGAGCTGGGCAGGGTCAACCAGGACGGCATCGACAGCCACGACTCCTCGCCTGGACCGGCTGCCGCACCCAGCCCTCTGCCAGACCTCGCCGCTGCCCCCGAGCCGCCAAGCTCCGTTGAGACTCGAGCTGCATCCGGTCCGGCACCGAGCGCCGGCATCCTGATCGACGAGGCGGTTGAGCGGCGCTACAGCATGGAGGCGCGCGAAACCGTGTTCGGAGAGATTCCGGCCACCAAGGACGAGCGCCAGTCGATCGACCTCGCCGATCTGGTGCGCTTCAAGGCGAAGATGCAAGCGACGCTGCAAGGACTGATCGACGAGTACAGCGAGCTGCTCTCGCTGAAACCGCCCACGGACGCCTGAAGCGCCCGGCTGCTCTACGCTTCGCCGTCATGAACTCCACGATCTCCTTCGCCAGGGGCGCGCCTTCGCTTGACATCGTCGACGTGGACGGGCTCAAGCAGGCTGCCGCACGCGCCTTCGAGAGCGACCCTGCCGGCACCACCGGCTATGGCACCTCAATCGGCTATCCGCGCCTGCGCGCCTGGATCGCCGACCGCCATGGCGTGGAGCCCGAGCGGGTGATCGTCACGAACGGGTCGATGCAGGCTGACGCATTTCTCTTCGAGCACCTCGTGCGCAGCGGAGACGACGTGATCGTCGAGCGCCCCACCTACGACCGCACGCTGCTGTCGCTGCGCAGCCGCGGCGCGCAGGTGCACGCCGTGCCGCTGCAGCCGGACGGGATCGACGTAGAAGCCCTCTCAGAGCTGCTCGCCGGCGGAGTGCAGCCGCGCCTGGCGCACATCATCCCCAACTTCCAGAACCCCGCCGGCTACACGCTGTCGCTCGACAAGCGCCAAGCGTTGATCGGGCTGGCGGCGGAGCACGGCTTCACGATCTTCGAGGACGACCCATACGTGGCGCTGCGCTTCAGCGGTGAGTCGCTCCCGACGATGCTCTCGCTCGACCCCGAGCGTGTGATCTACGCGTCTTCGTTCTCCAAGACTGTGTGCCCGGGCATCCGCGTCGGCTACCTGGTGGGACCGGCTGACGAGATTGGGGAGATCGCCAAGATCGCCACCGGCACGTACATCTCGCCGAGCATGGTGGCGCAGTCGATCGTGTACGAGTTCTGTGCCTCAGGAGCGATCGACCACTCGATCGAGACGGTTCGCCAGGCGCTCTCCGAGCGGGTGCAGGCGCTCGAGGCTGCGCTCAGCCGCGAGTTGCCCGAGGCCGAGTTCGTGACGCCTCAGGGCGGCTACTTCATGTGGGTGACGCTGCCCGAGGGCGCCGACGTGGGACTTCTCCACACCGCCGCCGCCGAACGCGGGGTGCAGTTCGTGAAGGGCACCGACTTCCTGCTCGAGGGTGGCGAGAACACCCTGCGCATGGCTTACTCAGGCGTGACGGTGCAGGAAATCGACGAGGGCGTCAAGCGCCTCGCCGAGGCTTACCGCTCGCTGCCGAGCACAGTCGCTCCCTGACTTGGCCGCAGCCGCCCGCCGCACTACGAGACGGCCGCCTCCGCCGCCCGTACCCTCACGCGGAGCGCAGTCCCCAGCAGCACATACAAGATCGCAACGGCGATCAGCGCCCACTTGAACGTCGAGCAAACCGTCGCGAGCGGCGGAGCAAAGCTTCCGCCGCTACCGCCCAGCGTGAGCAGCAGCGCGACGTTTTCGGTCGCGTCGAAGACGGCTGCCGCAAGCGCGAAGAACGGGATAACGACACCAGCTGCCGCGACGCGCCGCCAGCCTCGCACCCGCGCGGTGTCGCGAACCGCAAAGCCTGCGAGCGCGAAGAACAGCCCGTAAGAGAGCATGTAGCCGTAGTCGAGGACGAGCGACAGATGCGCTGCGCTGCGGCCTTTCGGCCCCCATTCGCCCACGATCCGAGCGGCACGCGCGTGGCTGCCGGCAAACTCGAAGGAGAGAATAGTCGGCCCGCGCGAGACATGGGAGGGATCTATTGCTTCTAGAACCACCGTGAACCCCACTGTCGCGATCCCCAGCACGAGCAGAATGAGCTTGCGCTGCCCGGTACTGCTCGCAGCCCCTGCTAGAAGCACGGACGCTCGCGCATTTCGCGCACAGGACGGCGACCCAGACAGCTGGTCGTCACGAAAGGCCAAGCTCGCCCGTGATCTCGCTGACCAATGTTCACGGCAACTCGCCCGCGCAGCCTGTCGATGAGCTTCCGCCGCTTGGGCACCAGCAGCAACTCGGTGTCCTCCGCCACGACTACAGTCGGACGCCCCTCAACCAGGTTGCGCCACACGACATCGTCGACCCAGTCCTCATCACCGGGAACAAAGGCAACTTTTCTGGGATAGCCGAGATCGTCGTCGCTCAGCGACGCATCCATGAAGAGATCCCACGTCTTCTCAGTGATAGTGCTCATAGAGCGCTCTCCCAGCTTCGCACGATATCCGGCCAATTTCTCCGTAGCTTGCTCTCGGCTGCCTGCATCGCAGCGTTGACAGAGCCATATGTCATGACGGGCGGCTGCTTCTCCGTGCCGACATAACGGTGCTCGTGATGCTCTTCGGTGTGATGGGCGTTCTCGAAAGCCCGGACGGTGTACCACGCGCCCTTACGCTTGACAAGCAGCAAGATCGCATACTCGACCGGATGCGAACTCGAGCGCTCGACCACCATGAGCACACCGGGCGCAATGAATATTTCTCGCTCTCGATCCTTCGGCACGCCAGCCTCGACAAGATGTCGCGTGCTGGCAGTAATCCCCTCCCCCCAGATCGGACGTCTTTCGTTTGCGCCTCAGCGCCCATACCGCTGCCCAAGCACGAGCTGCTCGGGCAGGGCGGTGCGCGGCGGCGGAGAGGGGTCGGCGATCACCGACACCGTCTCGGCGACGCTGGGCGTGACCTCACAACGACTGCCGTCAGCGGTCTCGATCACGACCCGCTCGGAGTCGCGGCTTGCAAGCGCTCCCTTCATGCCGGGCTCAAGACCGGACGCCTTCAGGTAGCGCAGCAGGTCCTCGGCCTCGTTCTCGAAGCGCAGCACCTGCACGGATGCGCCCAGCTCGACGTCGGCGAGCGGCACGCCCGCGAGACGGCTGCCGGCGGCGATCGGATGGCCGTGCGGGCATGTCTTGGCGTCGCCGATCGCCGCGAGCATCCGCTCTTCGAGAGTGGGCGACATCGCGTGCTCCAGGCGCTCAGCCTCCTCGTGCACCTCGTCCCACGGTATGCCGAGCACGTCGGTGAGGAAGCGCTCGATCAGGCGGTGACGGCGCACCACCCCCTCGGCGTGCTCCTCACCTGACGGGGTGAACGCGATCGTGCGGTGCTCGTCGCGCGTGATGTAGCCGTCGCGCTCCAGGCGGCCGAGCATCTCGTGCACGGTGGGTGCCGACAGCTGCATGGCGCGCGCGACGTTGGCTCCGGTCATCGGCAAACCCGCCTCGTGCAGCCAGAAGAGGCTTTGCAGGTACTCCTCCTCGGCGACGGTCGCCGGTGCGTGCTTCTCCTCGCCCATTCTCAGAGCGTATCTAGCTGTAGAGCTGGTCGATCGTGCAGTCGCGCGGGTCCTTGTCCTCGCGCCAGCGACGCAGCTTGGCTCCATGGCGGATGCGCTGGGCGGAGACGTGGTCGAAGTCGATCTCCACAACCAGCTCGGGGCGCAGCTCCACCCACTCCAGGTTGCGCCCGGCGCTCCAGCGGCTCGGCTCGCCCGATCCGCGCCTACCTGTCTCATAGGGGTGCAACCGCTCCACCAGCTCCCGCTTCTCCGCTGCACGCAGGCCCGAGCAGTGGCCGACCTCGCGCAGCTCATCGCCGTCGTAAAGGCCGAGGATCAATGCCCCGACCGTCCCCTCCTGCTTGCCCGGACGCCAGCCGCGCACGACGGCGTCGATCGTGCGAACACGCTTTACCTTCACCATCCCGCGGCGCTGACCGGGCAGGTAGACCGCCGAGCGCTCCTTGGCGATTGCCCCCTCGGCCTCGTGCAGCCAGCGCTCGGCCTCGTGTACGTCGTCCACGGACGGCATCAGCTCGACTACCGACTCGGCGCCGGCGAGCAGCTCCTCCAGGGCTGCCCGGCGCTCTGAAAACGGCTGCTCGAGCAGCGACTCGTCCCCGCGCGCGAGCAGGTCGAAGGCGACATACACGGCAGGCGTCTGCTCGGAGAGCAGCTGGATGCGCGAAGCCGCGGGGTGGATGCGCTGGCCGAGCGCGTCGAAGTCCTCACGGTTGTTTGCGCCGCGCACCACGATCTCCCCATCGAGCACGTAGCGGCCGGCGGGCAGCACGAGCTCAGGGAAGTAGCGCGACAGCGAGCGTCCGTTGCGCGACTGCAGGTACTGCTCCTCCCCATCCACGAACGCGATGCAGCGAAAGCCGTCGAGCTTGATCTCGTAGACGTACTCGTCGCCCACCGGCAGGCTGACGCGCGAGAGCGCGAGCTGCGGCTCGACAGGAGGCGAGAGCGGCAAGGTCATCGCTGCTTGGCCCTGCTCGGCTGCACGCGTCGCGGCTCACCCTTCTGCTTGCGGAAGTGCGGCGGCCAGGGCGCGTCGCCCAGTCCCTCGCGCTCGTCGCGTGCAGCCAGCTCGAGCAGCGAGTCGAGCTGGCCGGCGTGATCGTCGATGTTCTCCGACGGGTCGCCGTGCTCGCGCAGGCGCGTGGGCACGGTGTCCAGGCGCAAGTCTGCCGGCTCGGCGTCCGGCACCTCGTCCCACTCCAGCGGGCAGGAGACGAGCGCGTCGGGCACCGCTCGCACCGAGTAGGCGCTTGCGACGGTGCGATCGCGAGCGTTCTGGTTGTAGTCGATGAACACCCCGTGGCGCTCCTCCTTCCACCAGCGCGTGGTGGCGCGCTCGGGCATCCGCCGCTCGACCTCCCGCGAAAGCGCGAGCGCCGCGCGGCGCAGCTCGGTGAAGCTGTAGCGTGGCTCAATCCGCACGAACACGTGGATGCCGCGCGAGCCGGACGTCTTCGGGAAGCCCACGAGCTTGTGCTCGTCGAGCACCTCGCGCACACCGAGCGCCACGGCGCGCACGTCCTCGAAGGGCACATCCGGCTGCGGGTCCAGATCGATGCGCAGCTCATCCGGGCAATCGAGGTCCGCGCGCCTGACAGGCCAAGGGTTCCAGTCGATCACCCCGAGGTTCACCCCCCACACGAGGTGAGCGGCGTCGTTGGGCACCAGCTCGCGCGCGTGACGCCCACTCGGGAAGGTGACTGTCGCCGTCTCAAGCCAATCCGGCGCGCCTGCCGGGACGCGCTTCTGAAAGAACGGCTCGCCCTCCACGCCGTCCACCCAGCGCTTCAAGACGGTGGGCCGCTCGCGCAGATGGCGAACCACCGCCTGCTCGCACTCGACGTAGTAGTTCGCCAGATCGAGCTTGGTGTGCCCGCGCGCGGGAAAGAACAGCTTGCCCGGTTTGGAGAGGCGCAGCGAGCGGCCGCACACCTCGAGGATGACGTGGTCGTCATCAGCCATGGCTGAAAGGATGCCAGCCGTGATCTCGAAAACGGTGCTCGTCGTCGCCGAGCCGCTGGGCGGGTTGAGCGCCGAGCGGGTGGCGGTGGCGCTTGCAAAGGGTTTGCAAGACGCCAACAACCGCTTGCTCTCGACGGACCTGCTCGCCGCAAACGAGGTTCCGGACAGTCCACGCGCCTGGTGGAGCGCCGACGCACAGGCGCGTTTGCTGGCGGCAAGAGCAGTGGTGATCGCAACCGACCGGCTCGACGAGCGCACACTGGCGGGCAGCCTTGTGTTCGAGGTTGCGACGAGCGCAAGACAGGGTGGGGTGCCCGCCTACGCGGTCGCCGCCGAGAACAACCTCGACCCGTTCGACGCGCGCATGCTCGATCTGCAGACGATCTTCCAGGCGTCGTCGTCGCGTGCTCTCACCGCCGCCGGACGCAAGCTCGCTGAGCTGGTGTAGCGCTTTCAGCGATTTGCCACACCCGACTTCGTGGGAAATCGGCTGTTGACAGCTTCGCAAGATGCTGGTTAATGTCAGCGCATGCACGATGTCGCTGTCACCCCACCAGCGGTAGCCGCGGAGGCGCCACCAGCCGCGCCGCCGAGCTCCGACTTCGAAATAGTCCCGCGCGCGGGCCTGCCAATCGTTGCGGTGGTCATCGGCCTGCTGATCGCGGGCATCGCGGTCAACAAACTGTGGCCGCTCACCTTCCTGCACGTCGTCGGTGGAGCCACCTGGACGATCATCGACCTGTTCCTGGGATTCGTGATCGGGCCGATCCTGGGAAGCATGTCGATACCGGCGCGGATCGAGTTCACCAAGCGGCTGATGCCGAAGATGGTGCTCATCATGCCCACCGCCGTGACGGTCACGCTCGCCGCCGGCTGGCAGCTGGGCATCCACATGGGAACTGTGCAGTCGGGCTTTGACCTGCACGGCTGGGTGGTTGCCAGCTACATCGTCGTAGGCGTCATGGCGGTGATCGCCCTGGGGCTGCTCGAGCCGGCGAACATCGCGGTGCTCGTCGAGCTGAAGAAGCCTCGACCGAACCCGCAGGTGATCGAGAAGCTGATGAAGCGCTTCATCTACTCGGCGGGCGCAACCGGGCTGCTGCAGGTGGCGACGCTCGTGATCATGACCAAGCTGGCGTCCTCATGAGCGAGCGACGGCTTCCGCCTGTCACCCAGCTCGGGATGGCTTCGCTCGCGCTGATCGTCGCCGGCGGCATCTACCTTGCCGCCCACCTCCCCCAGCACGTCCCGCTCGCGCCCGCGATCGTTCTGCTCGCCGCCTCTGCGGTGCTGCTCGCCACCAACCTCTTCCTGCTCAGCCGTGTGCCCGACTTCCCTTGGAACCGCTTCTTGCAGGTGGCGCGCTGGGCGCTCCTGGCGTATGTCGCGATCGCCGGCGTGATCGAGTACGCGTTTCTGCGCAATCGCCTCAACGGTGGGCCGCTCGTCATCCTGACGCTCTCCCTTGTGGTGTTCGCCGTGCACGTGCCTGTGCTGATCGGCTTCACGGTGGCACGCTTCCACGGGCGCGACCCAGCCGCCGCCTGAGTCGGCGGGCACGTTTGGCTCGCGCGCACATGAGCGCGCCCGAGCCACCCTCGATCCCCACGCGCGGGCGCCCGCGAGCGACGCCTGGAGCCCGCCGTGCGACGGTGATCGGCGCCGGCTCGTTCGGCACCGCCCTGGCGGTGATGCTCGCGCGCGGAGGGCTGCGCACGACGCTTCAGGCGCGCACGCCCGAGCAGGCCGAGCGCCTGCGCGAGGAGCGCGAGAACAGTCAATACCTGGCGGGCGTGGCGCTGCCAAGCTCCCTGCGCATCGAGCCGGTGTCAGCCGGGGTGGCGCGCGCCGACTACGTCTTCCTGGCGGTGCCCTCGCGCAGCTTGGACGAGACGATCGCCGGCCTGAGCGGCTCGGGGCTCGGGGCGCGCACGGCGGTGGTGTC
>JBQCGU010000051.1:0-28879 GCA_051955355.1 Solirubrobacteraceae bacterium
TTGATGCGGGCGCACGCCCGCGGGTACTGGGCGCCCCCATGCGCTCCATCCGGGGGCGCCTGTGGGGTGGTTGGGGCGGGGACCCCCCGGGGGTCTCCGCGCGCGGCCTCTCCGCTCCTCTCCCTACCGTCCACTCCGCGAGCGCAGCCGAGAACCCGCAGCAGCCCGCTCAGCCGGAGAGCAGCCGGTAGCGGCGCGTGTCGGGGTCTCGCTCGAGCAGTCCGGCGGCGAGCAGCGTGGCGACATAGCGGTGCACCGTGCTCGAGTTCAGCTCGAGCTGCTCTGAGATCTCCTTTATCCCCAGCTCGGGGCCGTCGGGCGCGAAGCAGGACAGCACGAGCAGCCCGGCGAGCAGCGAGCGCGAAAGGCGACGGTTGCCCTGCAGGGAGCGATAGTGGTTGTTGAGCGCCTTCTTGACGTGTCCGTCATGCAGGCTGGGACCGTCCTGGGAGGACAGGCGCGCATCCAGACGCTCACCCAGGACGGTACGCAGGACGTGGTTGACCTGGCTGCGCGAGAGGTTGATCGACACCGACCGATCGCCCGCGGATTCGTCGGCGAGGACCTGCTCGCATATGTCCCGGTCGAAGCTGTCAGCCGGTTGCATAACCGCGGCTGGGAAACTCGACCACGTTGTCGTAAAGCGGCGACGCGGCAGGCTCGGGAGCGCTCAGTAACCCCTCGCTGAGAGATCCTGCCCGGTGGGCGTGCACCATCGACGGGATGTCGGACACAGTCACGAGCACAGCCAGCGAGCGCTCTTCGGCGGTTTTGCGCAGGAGCGCCATCAGCGATCCTCGCTCTGCAGCGGTCAGGTGAGCAGCCGGTTCGTCGGCGATCAGCACGCTGGGGCGGCGAGCCATGGCTCGAGCGATCGACATCGCCGCGCGCTCGTAGCCGGCCAGCAGCTCGCAACGGGTGCGCGCGATGTGCGACACGCCCAGGCTGGCCAGCGCCTCCCACGACTCCCGCCGAGCGCGACGCAGCTCCTTGGCGCCCTCGAGCAGGGAGAGCGCCATGTAATCGAGCGTCTCAAGACCCTCTGCCTCCCAGCCGGCGCTGTGCGCCCACGCCACGCGATCGCCCACCGGCAGCGAGCCTGACGGCTGCTCACGATAGATGTCGCTGCCGTCGAGGAGCACGGTGCCCAGCTCCGGCGCCTGCCGTCCCGCGGCGACGTTCAGCAGCGTGGTCTTGCCCGATGCCCGCTGACCCCAGATGGCGACACATTCGCCCGCCGCAACCGACATGCACGCATCGCGCAGCACAATGGTCCGGTGAGTCCCGCTGCGGTAGGACTTGCTGACGTTCTCGAGTGCGAGCAGCGGCATTGCATCAGCATATGCGAGATCGCCGGAGAGTGTGCCTCTGGATGGAATAATTCGGATTGATGGTCAGGCCGCACCAGGGGTGCGCGAACCGTCCACAGCGGCCACACGCGCTGGCGCAAGCGTGAAGCCAGGCAGCTCGAGCTCGATGCGCGCGCCGCCCTCGGGACTCGACCCAGCCGCCACCCTGCCGTCGTGAGCGTCGGCGACAGCGCGTACGATCGCCAGCCCAAGCCCGGTCCCCCCCGAAGCGCGATCCCGGGCGGCGTCTGTTCTATGGAAGCGATCGAACACGCGCTCCCGCTGGTCGGCGGGGATGCCCGGTCCGTCGTCTTCCACCACGAACGCCACCCGCCCGCCCGCCCGCGGCACGACGCGCAGACGCACGAGGCCCTCAGCGGGAGCGGTGTGCTCGACGGCGTTGACCACCAGGTTGCGCAACGCCTGGGCAAGGCGGTCGGGATCGGCGTGCAATGTCCCCTGCGGCAGGCGACCCATCTCGAAACGCCGGTCTGCGAGCAGGCTCATGCCGTCCCAGAGGGTGTGCACGTAGTCGCGCAGCTCGATCTCCTGCGGCCTCAGGAACTCGGTTTGCTCGGCCTTGGCGAGCAGCAGCAGGTCGTCGACCAGGCGTCCGATTCGGGCGATCTCGGCGCGCACCAGCCGCTCGACGCGACGCACCTCCTGCTCGGACGGGCTTTCCTGTGCCGCCAGCACCTCGAGCTGCCCGCGGATAACGGTGAGCGGCGTGCGCAGCTCGTGCGAGGCGTCCGCCACGAACGCGCGCTGCCCGGCGAAAGCGTCGGTGAGACGGTCGAGCATATGGTTGAAGGCGTCCGCAAGCACGCGCAGCTCGGCTGCCTGTCCCTCGACGCCGTGGATGCGCGGGTGCAGGTCGCCGGCGTCCACGCGCGCGGCAACCGAAGCCATGCGCCGCAGCGGGCGCGACACGCGCGTGCCGATCAGATAGGCGGCGATCAAGGCGCTTGCGAGCGCAAGCGCGGCGGCGAGGATGAACGCGCGCGCGAGGCTCCCCTCGGCATGCGCGACGATCGCCAACGGCTCGCCCGCCCCCACGGTGACACGCAGCCCCCTGCCGATCCTGACCGTGCGCTTGAGCAGGCGCAGATCGCCGATGTCGGGAAGGTCCATCGTCGAGTAGCCGTCGTGGACGGTGAGCAGCTTCGTCGACAGGCGGTTCTCGCGAGCCTGCTCGAGGGCGGTCTCGCCGTGATCCACGCGCGAGGAGGAGGCGAACAGCTCCGGGCGGTTGGCGCTCGTCGGCGCGCCGGGCACGACAGCGAACAGCAGCGTCGAGCCGGTGCCGAACGGCTGTGCCGCTATGTAGCTGCCGGCGGTTGCCGCCAGCTGGGAGGGGCGGCGCTCGTCCGAGGAGAGCAGCGCCTGCGAGAGACCCGAGGCGTCGCCGGCGAGCTGGCTGTCGATCTGGTGGCGCAACCGCGAGCCGGTGCCCCGGTAGACCACCACGAACGTGAGGCCCGAGGACGCGAGCACGATCAGCGCGACCCACGCAGCCAGTCGCCAGCGCAGGCCGCTGGGCAGCAGGCGCCTAGCCGCCATCGTCGATGCGATAGCCGACGCCGCGCACCGTGGAGATCGGAGCGGGGTCCTCCGGCCGGCCGAGCTTTCGCCGCAGATAACCGATGTACACATCCACCACGTTGGTTTCCGGATCGTGCTCGTAGCCCCACACCGCGCTGAGGATCTGCTCGCGCGAGACGACGTGGCCGCGGTGACGCATGAGGTAGGCGAGCAGCTCGAACTCGGTGGTGGACAGCGCGACCGCCACGCCTCCCCGGCTTACCCTGCGCGTGAGCAGGCTCATCTCGATGTCGCCGCAGCGCAGCGTCGTGGGGATCGACGCCGAAGCTTGGGCTGCCATGCGCAATTGAGCACGCATGCGGGCGAGCAGCTCGGCGAGCGAGAACGGCTTTACCAGGTAATCCACCGCCCCGGCATCCAAGCCGGCCACGCGGTCGTCGATTTCGCCACGTGCGGTCAAGACGATCACGGGCAGCTCGGGCTTTGCCTCGCGCAGGCGCTCGAGGATCTCCATGCCGCCCACCCCTGGGAGCATCAGATCGAGCACAACCATGTCGAAGCTCTCCGCCAGAGCGCGCCGCTGGCCGTCAGACCCGTCAAACGCGGCGGTGACCGAGAAGCCCTCGGCTTCGAGTCCCCGCTTGACGAAGTCGACGATCCCGGGCTCGTCCTCGACCAGCAGCACCGATGGCGCCATCGCCGGCGCCTGTCGGGATTCGGCCAGCTCGGGCATCGGCTTTCAAGCATAGGGGGAGCCGACACGCGAAATCGATGAGCTTTCTCATCCTTCTGTTAAGGGCTGCTTAGCCACGTCACACACACTGATCGGCATGGCTGCCGACCAGCGGGCACCGTTGCGAGGAGATGTCGCGGGCGTCTCCCCCACGCCTTCAGTCCGCACTCCCCGTCCGCCGTCGAGCACGCCAGCCGGGTCGACGCCCAACGGGCTGCTGGAATCGAGCGCATCGGGCGGGTCGGCGCCCAGCGGGCCGCTCGGCCGCCTGCTCGGAGGAGGCGCTGCCGGCAACGAGCGCCTGACGGCGCTCACGGGCATCGTGCTGATGGTGCTGCTCGCGGTGATCGGCGTGACGCTTCTGCGACTGCGGGCGCTCATCTCGGTGCACCTGTTCGTCGGCCTGCTGCTGATCCCCCCGGTGTTGCTGAAGCTCGCCAGCACGGGCTACCGGTTCGCTCGCTACTACACCTCAAATCGCGTCTACCGCGAGCGAGGCGCCCCGCCCCTGTTGCTCCGCACGAGCGCTCCCATCGTCGTGCTCTCGACGCTCGGGGTCTTCTCAACGGGGGTTGCGCTGCTGTTCGTCGGTCCTCATTCGGCTGGGTTGCTGCGCGGCTTGCACAAGGCGAGCTTCATCGTGTGGGCGGCGTTCTTCGCGCTGCACGTGCTCGGCCACCTGCCCGATCTGCCTCGTGCCCTGCTCGCCAAGAGCGCGAGCGGGTTCAGCTACAGCCAGCACAAGCCCGGGGGCATCGGACGCGGCATCTCCCTGGCAGGGGCGCTGGTGGGCGGCATCGTGCTGGCGATCCTGCTCGTCCCCCATTTCGGGGCGTGGGTGCACTTTCAGCGGACATTCGTAGATCGGTGAGCCAAGGACGAGCGGTGTGAACGCGATCTTGCAAACCGGCACACATGTGAATCATCTCACCGGCATCGAGACTGGGACCTTGTATTTGAGGGAGGCATAGCCATGCCGAAGCACTCGACGAGTTTGCGAGACGCGGCGCTGCGTCGCCTGAAGCGCTCCAACCGGTGGCTGATCGCCGGCTCGGTGGTGATGACGGGGGTGTTCGCCGACATCGCCGCCAACGCATTCCCCGGCAAGACGCTCAAGACGACAGGGGCATCGAAGAGCGGGGCGCGCAACGGCTCGTCCGCCAAGACCTCGACGCAAGCCGTGAAACCGCCGGTGCAGGCGCCGACAGCCACCCCGGAAGGCGAAGCGCCAGCCACAGCACCGCCCTCTTCGAGCGAATCGTCCCCGTCGCGGGAATCCGCGCCGGCGCAGGAATCGACACCGAGCCAGGAATCCTCGGCGCCTGCCCAGGAATCGGCGCCGCCCGCCGAATCGACGCCTCCCCAGGAAACCGCTCCCACCCCAGCCCCCGCCGAACAGCAGGCGCCGCCGGTGGTGTCGGGAGGCTCGTGAGCACGACAGCGCAGCGACCGGCGACGCGCCCGGGACTCGCCAGTTGGGAGGCGCTCGGCACGACCGCCGTCCTCGTGCTCGCCGACGAGCGCGTGCTGGCTTGCGCCCGAGAGGTCGTCGAGCAAGAGCTGGCGCGCATCGACCGGGCGTGCAGCCGCTTCCGCGCGGACTCCGAGCTTTGCCGACTGAATGCTCACGCGGGCGAGTGGGTGCAAGTCGATCCCCTGCTCTTTGAGGCAACCGAGCTCGGGGTGCGCGCGGCGAGGATCACTGACGGCAACGTCGACCCGACGCTCGGATTCGCGCTCGAGCTCGCCGGGTACGACCGCGACTGGAGGCTGCTGGAGCCGCCCTCCACGGAGGAGGAAGGGATGGGTGTGTGCAAGCCCCGAGTGCGCGCCGCCGCAACGCCAGGCTGGCGCGCGGTGAGGCTCGACCGCGCGCGCCGCGCGGTGCGCCTGCCGCACGGCGTCAAGCTCGACCTTGGGGCAACCGCCAAGGCGTGGGCGGCTGACCGCGCGAGTCGGGCTGTGCACGACGCCACCGGCGTCGGGGTGCTGGTGAGCCTCGGCGGCGACCTCTCGGCGTGCGGCGACGCCCCGTTGGGCGGGTGGAGGGTCCACGTCACAGACGACCATCGAGCGCCGGCGAGCGCTCCGGGACAGAGGATCGCGATCCAGGGCGGTGGCTTGGCGACCTCGAGCGTGGCGGTGCGGCGCTGGCGCCACGAAGGGCACACGATGCACCACATCATCGACCCCGCGAGCGGAGCACCGGCAAGCGGTCCGTGGCGGACGGTGAGCGTGGCGGCGGTCGATTGCGCGGACGCCAACATCGCAAGCACGGCGGCGCTCGTGCGCGGCGAGTCTGCGCTGGAGTGGCTCGACAGCCTCGAATTGCCGGCACGCCTGGTGCGCCACGACGGCACGGTGGCGACCGTGGGCTCCTGGCCAACCGAAGAAGCCCGGAGCCTGGCGGCGTGAGCGTGTTCGCCGCGACAGGGCCGAGCGCCTACTGGTACATGACTCGCTCCACGGGCGCAGTGGCGCTCGTGCTGCTCACGCTCACGGTTGTGCTCGGCGTGGTGGATGTACGCCGCTTCGCGAGCGCGCGCTGGCCGCGGTTCGTGATCGACTCGCTGCACCGCAACGCGTCACTGCTGGCGCTCGCGTTCTTGGCGCTGCACATCCTCACCTCGGTGCTCGACAGCTTCGCCCCGATTTCGCTGATCGACGCGTTCATCCCGTTCGCGGGCTCCTACCGCCCATTCTGGCTGGGGTTGGGCGCGATCTCCTTCGACCTGATGATCGCCGTGATCGTCACCAGCCTGATGCGCCGTCGCCTCGGGTTCGCGAGCTGGCGCGCAGTCCATTGGCTGTCTTACGCATCCTGGCCGATCGCCCTCCTGCACGGATTGGGCACGGGCAGCGACGTCAAGGGGACATGGCTGCTGGTGCTGTCGATCGGGTGCCTGATGGCGGTGACAGCTGCCGTGCTCGTCCGGATCGCCGCCGGCTGGCCGCAGAACCTGCGCTGGCGCTGGGCGGCGCTCGGCGGCACGGCGGTGTTCACGCTCGGCCTGCTGATCTGGCTGCCGAGCGGGCCGCTAGGCAAAGAATGGGCACGGCGCTCGGGCACCCCCTCGGCGCTGCTCGGGCAGAAGAGCAGCAAAGCGAAGGCAGACCAATGAGCGAGTCGAACACCCGCGTGCTCGAACCGGGCGAGCGTCAGCGCGAGCCGAACAGCGGCTTGCCGCGCCTGCTCGCGGGCGTGAGCGCCGACGGCGCGATGACGCTCGGCGAGCACGTGCGCATTCACGGCGAGCTGCCCGCCTCCGCGCGCCGCGACCGGCGCGGCGCCGGGGCGCTGGTGGATCAGATCGAGCAGTCAGGCCTCACCGGCCGCGGGGGCGCCGGCTTTCCGATGGGCGCCAAGCTGCGAGCTGTCACATCCCGGCGAGGCCGCCCAATCGTCGTGGTGAACGCGACAGAGGGAGAGCCCGCCAGCCTGAAGGACCGCACGCTGCTGGAGACGCTGCCCCATCTGATGCTCGACGGGGCGGCGCTCACGGCGCGAGCGATCGGCGCCGAGGAGGTGCTCGTGTGCGTGTGCGAGTCTGCGGGCGCAAGCATCGAACGCGTGGCGAGCGCGATCTCCGAACGCTCGCGCCTGCGTGGCGACTGGCCGGCGCTTACGCTCGTGGCGGCGCCCGAGGGTTACGTGGTGGGTCACGAGTCGGCGCTCGTCAGCTATCTGAACGGAGGGCTTGCCAAGCCGACGTTCGCGCCGCCGCTTCCGTTCGAAGCGGGGGTGCGCCGCCAGCCGACGCTCGTCAACAACGCCGAGACGTTCGCCCACGTGGCGCTGATCGCCCGCCACGGCGTGCGCTGGTTCCGCAGCATCGGCATGCCGAGCCAGCCTGGCTCGACGCTCGTGACCCTGTCCGGGCCGGCGGCGTATCCAGGGGTGTACGAGGTGGAGTACGGCGCGTCGCTGTCTTCGCTGCTCGACGCCGCCGGAGGGCTGACCACACGTCTGCGCGCAGCTCTCTTCGGTGGTTATGCGGGGACGTGGGTGGATGGACGCGCGCTGTCGGGGGTTGCCCTCTCGGACGAGCATCTGGCGCCTCACTACGCCGCGATGGGTGCAGGGGTGATCGTGCTGCTCTCGAGCGACGCATGCCCGGTGGCGGAGACCGCTCGTGTCACGCGCTGGCTCGCCCGCCAGAGCGCGCGCCAGTGCGGCCCGTGCATCCACGGCTTGGACGCGCTCGCCGACACGCTCGGCCAGGTGGCGTCGGGCGCAGCCGATCGCAGCTTCGCGCGGCGTACGGAGCAGTTGGTGGGGCTGGTGCAAAGGCGCGGAGCGTGCAGCCACCCGGACGGCACGGCGCGCTTCGTGATGAGCGCGCTCGAAGTGTTCGCCGAGGAGCTCGCCGACCACGCCCAGCACGGAGCTTGCGAGGCGTGTCTGCGACCTGCCGAGCTGCCGCTGCCCGTTCGAGCCACCCGATCGGCGGTGACAGCCTGATGGGGGAGCGATTGCGCGTCAACCCGATCGCGTGCGAGGCGCATGGCATGTGCGCCGAGCTGCTGCCCGAGCGGATAGCGCTGGACGAGTGGGGCTACCCCGTGATCGACGACCAACCGCTGTCGCTCGACCTGGTTGAGCACGCAAGGCGCGCAGCGCAGGCATGTCCGACCTTCGCCCTGCTGCTCCAGCGCGATCGCCCTCGGGGGTAGTCACAGCACCCCCAGGTGCACCGCCGCCAACCCGGCCCATCCGGCGTAGCGCGCGAAGAAGTCGCGCACCTGACGTTCGTCGGCGCGCACATGCGGGTCGCCGCCGCTCAGCTACCGCCCGACGAACTTCAGCAGCCCGACATCCCCGGCGGGGAGCTGGTCGTGGCGCCCCTGCCCGCGCAGGGCGAGCATCTCGACGGTCCACGGCCCGATGCCGCGCATGGCACGCAGCCTGCGCCATGCACAGGCTTGGTCAGAGCCGTGCAGGTCCACGCGACCCAGACCGACCTCGCGAGCGGTGCGCACGAGCGTGCATGCGCGGGCGCCGGCGAGGTCGAACGACTGCAGCTTGGCGGGCGCCACGCCGGAGAGAACGGCAGCCGTGGGCACGTCGCGCAGCCCGCTGCCCTCAGGACAGCGGGCACCGAAGGCCCACACGACCCGGCGTTGGATGGCGGCGGCGCGCTCGTACTCGATCAGCTGCTCGCAGATCGCCCAGGCGAGCGCCTCGAAGGGCTCGGGGCGGCGCATGACGCGCACCCACGGGCGTCGCCGAACCGAGGAGCCGATCAGCGGGTCGTCGGCGAAACGGCGGTGGAAGTCGCGCAGATCGTCGTCGACGCCGAGCGCGAAGCGCATTCGCTCGATGCCATAGCGGGCGGCGGAGTCGCTGCGCGAGCGGGCGCCGAAGAGCACACGATCGCGCGAGGTTTGCGTCACGCGCACGTGCACCGGCTCGCCTTCGCGATGAAGCAGCCGTTCGAGCACGCCACCCCGGCAGCGCAGCACGCCGTCCATGCCTCCGCGTCGCGGCAGCCGGAACGGGGCGGCGGGCGTCACTTCCAGACGCAGCTCCACCGGAGCCGCTAGCGACGGCGATCTTGGGTGCGCGAGCCAAGCAGGTGCACGTCTACGAGCAGCGAGCGACTGGCGACTACCTGCACGAGCTCTGAGGCGGCGCCCCGACGACCGCGGCTGGTGCCGCGGCGCAGCACACGGATCGGCGAGCGGCGCGCCAAGGCGCCCGGGCGGTGGCGAGCACGCCGCCGAACGAGCCCCACGATCGCGGCGCCCGCAAGGACCCCGCCGAGCGCCGCGACGGCTGCCTGCACGGGTGCGGGCAATCTCACAGCCAACGCCCGCGATCGCCCACCGGCATCGCCGATTGCGCCGGCGGTCGGGGCGCCGGCGAGCGCCGGCTCCTGCGGCAGCACGGGGATGCCGTCGATCACCTCCGCCTCGTCGTCGAGAGGCTCGCTCACAGCGGGCAGTCTAGAGACCGGCGCGGACCACAGCGCCGGGCGCTCCCCGGGGCCAGCTACAGCTCTCGCTCGTACACGCGGTAACGCCGCACGATCTCCCCGCCCATCCCCTCCATCGCGCGGTTCATCGGCTTGTTGACCTCGAGGATCCAACCCATCTCCCCGCCCCTCTGCGGGGTGCGTTCGGCGGCGTCGAAGTGCATCTGGTAGAAGCGCGCCGCCACACCCGTGTGCTGATACTCGGGCTTGACCCCCAGCGCGAACACGCGCACGGCGTCGACCTTCTTGCGCTCGCGCAGCGCCGTGATCCAGCCGAACGGCAGCAGGCGGCCGTTGAGCTTGGCGAGCACCTGGTTGTAGTCGGGCAGCGTGAGCGCCGCGCCCACCACCTCGCCGGTGTCCTTGCGTTCGGCCACCATCGCCCAGTTCTCATCCAGCACGGGCTTCAGGTCCTTGGCGTAGTGGCGGACCTCCTCCTCGGTGAGCGGCACGAAGCCCCAGTTGCGCTCCCAGGCGGAGTTGTACACCTCCAGAAAACGACTCACCTCGGCGTGGAGCTCTTTCTTGCGGAAGTTGCGGCACACGATGTTGTGCTCGGACTCCAGCTTGTCCGCCATCTCCCAGATCGCCGGGTGCACCTTGTCGCGTCCTGAGATGTGGAGGCTCCACATGTAGAGATCCATCGCCTTGTCGATGCGGATGTGATCCTCGAACAGGCGTTGGTAGTAGGGGTGGTGCCAGGGGCAGAGGATGATCGGCGGCCGCTAGTGCCCCTCGATCAGCAGACCGCACTCGTCGTTGGTGGTGAAGTCCATCGGACCCACCATCCGCCCGCATCCACGCTCGCGCAGCCACGCCTCGGCGGCGTCGAGCAGCGCACGCGCCGCCTCGGGGTCGTCCTCGCACTCGAACCAGCCGAACAGCCCCCAGTCGTTGCCCTGGAACTCGTTCAGGTTGCGGTCGACGTGCGCGCTGATGCGTCCCACCGGCGTGTTGTCTCGCCAAGCCAGGAAGTACTGCGCGTCGGCGTGCTTGAAGAAGGGGTTGCGCTTCTGGTCGAGCCTTTTCTTGAGGTCCATCAAGAGCGGCGCCACCCAGCGCGGCTCGTTACGATAGAGCCGCCAAGGCAGCTTGATGAAAGCGCGCAGCTCGCCCCGCGTGGTCACAGGGCGAACCTCGACGCTCGCTCGCAGCCCAGTCTCGACAGCCATCCTCCGCCCAGCCTATATGCCAACCAAGACCGACGTGTTTGCCAAGGTTCGCGGCCACGAGCGCGAAGCCGTGCTGAAGGCGGCGCGCGAAGCCGACCTGATCCCCTACTTCCGCACGGTGGAGTCTCCGGCGATGCCGGTTGTGGAGATGGAGGGCAAGCCGCGGATCATGCTGGCGTCGAACAACTACCTTGGGCTGACAGGCGACGAGCGCGTGATGCAGGGCGCGCGCGACGCGCTCGCCCGCTACGGCACGGGCTTGACGGGGTCGCGCCTGCTGAACGGCACCACCCCGCTTCACCTGGAGCTCGAGCGCGAGCTGGCGGAGTGGATGGACACCGACGACGCGCTCGTGTTCAGCACCGGCCACCAGGCCAACGTGGGCACGCTAGGGGCGCTGCTCGATCCCAAGGACACGGTGATCGTGGATTCGGCAGACCACGCGTCGATCCTCGACGGGGTGCTGCTCTCGAAAGCCAAGATGCGCCCGTTCAGGCACAACCGCATCGACAAGCTCGAGCGCGCGCTCGCACGCGCGCAGGACGACGGCGGCGGTGTGCTCGTGGTGGTGGACGGCGTGTTCTCGATGGAGGGCGACGTGGCGCCGCTGCTCGACGTGGTGGAGCTGTGCGAGCGCTACGGTGCGCGCCTGATGGTGGATGAGGCGCACGGGGCGGGTGTGCTCGGCGCGCGCGGCGCCGGGGCGTGCGAGCTGCTCGGCGTGGAGGACCGCGTGGATCTGCGCATGGGCACCTTCTCCAAGTCGCTTGCCGCTTGCGGCGGGTTCATAGCGGGCGATCAGGAGGTGATCGACTACCTGCGGGTGTCGAGCCGCGCGTTCCTGTTCACAGCCTCAGCCGTGCCGGCGGCTCTCGGCGCTGCGCTTGCCGCCCTGCGGATCATCCGCTCCGAGGAGGGGCCGGCGCTGCTGGCCAAAGTGCTCGACAACGCACGCCACCTGAGCGACGGCTTGCGGGCGCTCGGCTATCACACGCTGAGTGGAGAGCCGGTGCGCGGGCCACAGGGCGTGCAATCGATCGCAACACCGATCGTGCCGGTGCTCGTCGGAGACGACTGGAAGGCTGCGCTGCTGTGGAAGGCGCTGTACGAGCGGGGTGTGTTCACCAACTGCGCGATCCACCCGGCGGTTCCCCCGGCGGGTGCGCTGTTGCGCACGAGCGTCATGGCTACGCACGACCGTGCCACGCTCGACCGCGCCCTGGGGATCTTCGACGAGGTCAAGCGCGAGTTCGAGGCCGAGCACGACCCCCTCCCGGCAGCCGGTGACAACTCGCCACAGGGCAGCTCCGACGAAGAAGCGCCGTCGGCGCCGGTAGGCTAGCGAGCGCCGGCTAGCCGGAATCGGCGAGCGGGAAAAACCCGCTTCTAGCGCACGTTCTGATTCACAGCCTGTTGACCTCAAGGCGCGCGCGAGTTAGCGTTGCAGACGCAGCGCAGGCCCGGACAGCAGCTGGTTCGAAGTTCGCCGGTAGAGGGGTGCCGGGGGTCTTCGGAGGCACGCCTTTCGCAAGGGAAGCCGCGGTCCAGACTTGGCGGTGCGCTCGTGTACGTGTCAACCAGCCGAGAATGTCGCGCCGGGGTGGTGCCCCGGCGGCGACGGGGAGAGAGCACAATGGAAAACGCAGCGATAGGCACAGCAACCCCTTCTGGACCTCCTCAGTACATGCGTGCGCTGCAGCGCGCCAACGAGGTCAGGCTGGCCCGCGCGGAGCTCAAGCGCCGCGTTGCTTCGGGCGAGGTGGCGGTGGCGGAAGTCATCCTCGACTGCCCCTGGGAGGCGCAGAGCATGGCTGTCGCCGATCTGCTGATGAGCCAGCGACGCTGGGGCCAGACTCGTTGCCGCAAGTTCCTCTCGCAGATCCAGATGTCCGAGAAGAAGACGCTCGGGTCGATGACAGAACGCCAACGCCGCACATTGGCGGCGATGCTCTCGGCGGTGCGCCCGGTGCCGCAACCCGCGCACTGGCTGCGCATGGGCACGCCGCGCACGCCCACCGCCGCCTAGCGGAGCTGGCGCGCGCAAGCAAATCGCTTGGCGCGCACGACGCGGGCTGCCGACCCTACGGGCAGCCCGAGGACAGCTTGACCTCCCACCAGCCGGCGAGCATCCCGATCAATCCGAGGCGCGGACGCACCTGCCAGAAGCCGCAGCGGCCTTCGCCGAGATCGGATACGGGAAGGCGCACGAACTTGTGCTCGCGCGGCGCACGCTTCATCTCCTCCAGCAGCGCGCGCGAGCGTCGCTCGATGTGCGACCGCTCCGCCTGTCGTATGCGCGCAGCCCGGATTTGCAGCGCCAGCGCGTCGCGCTGACGCTCGAGCTCGCCCAGCGTCAGCAGGCGCGGGCAGGCGGTGTGGCTGCCCCGCCGCTCCTGCCAATCAGCCGAGCCGTCGATGTGCGGAAAGCCACCTGCCACGATGTGCGACAGCTCGCGCTCCAAGCGAGCAACCTGCGCCTTGAGCGTCGCGCGGGCGGCACGCTCGGCGTGAGCGTCACTCCGAAGAGATGGGCGCTCGCGAGTGTGGCGATCGATCGCAAGCTCGATTGACGCCATGCGTGAACTTTACCCGCCTTCGAGCAGTTGTCTAGCGCTCCAAAGCGCCTCCTCGACGTGCAGCTCGGGCACGCCGGCGACCTGAATCGCGAACAGCGTCACGGCGGTGGTGTCCGCTCGCGGGAGATGGCGCGGTGAGATTTCGCCGAAGAGCAGAGCCACCGCGCGCTCGGCGTCGGCCACCACCAGCCGCCCCGCCCCCAGCTGCCACCCGTCGCCGGTGCCGCCGAGCCGCTCGCCTTCGCGACTCAGGCGCACGCCCAGCTGTCCGTCGAGCTCCTCGGCTGACAGCGCCCAGACGGGCACGCAGGTGTCCATCGTGGCGATGGTGAGCACGTCGGAGATGGCGTCACGAGAGAGAAAGCCGCCGTCGAGCATCCGCTCGAGGACAGCTGCCTCGACCGGCGTCTTGACCACGTCGGGATCGAGGCCGATCTGACGGAAGAACACGCGGTAGGCGGCGGGCACGGGCTCCTGGCGCACGCCCACGGCACGAGCGCCCCGCCAGCGGTTGGACAGCTCGCGCAGACGCAGCCGCAGAGCTCGCGGTGAGGCGCCGGTGAGCGACGGCAGGCGCGGGCTGGCGCGCAGGCAGACGAGCGACAGCTCGGGAAGCTCCTGCTGGACCTCGTGCTCGCACCACCCACGCTGCAGCTCGCTCATGACGCGCGAGCCCGAAACCCTGAAGCCCGCTGGGCGGTGGTGTGCGGGGCGCCGAGCAGCCTGTCGATCCGCTGGCGCAGCTGCGCGTCGGAGGGCTGTTCGAGCAGGGGCTTGCCCTGCACGAGTCCGCCCGACCGGGCGAAGGTGACCTGCGCGCATCCCTGCATCCGGTAGAGGACGCCGAGCACTCCGTCGCGGTCGAATCCCACGGGATAGCCGATGCCGAGCTTGCGCACGAGCGTGGCGACAGGCTTTGCCTGAGCCTTCACGGCAACGGCGGCGAAGCGCACCTGCGGGAAGGACGGCGCCAGGCGCTGGATGCTGCGCAGGACATCCGGGCAGGAGCCGCCGTCGATGAACAGGGCAAGCACGACGGGACCCTGCTCGTAGAGCTGGCAGACGTTCAGGATGCCCGCTCCGTTCACCTCGCATGCCGGGCGCCGTCCGGCAGAGCCCTGGTTGGGATGGGTGGCGAAGTTGACATACCCGTTCGCCAAGCCGCCGAGCGCAAGAGGCGCAGCGAACGGCGGCAGCCGCTGCCCGGCGGGCACCCCCAGGACGGCGGTGCGCCGGGTGAGCGTGGTGTAGACCGCGAAGGCGAAGAGGGCGATCAGCCCAAGGACGGCGATGTAGCGCCAGTAGCGCGCGCCCACCTGCGCTCCCTCCCCTCGGCGAGCATCACCGCCGCAGGCAGCGCAACGAGCACGCCGACGAGCGAAACGCTCAGATCGACGAGCGTCACGATGCCGAAGTCGCGCAGCATGGCGATGTCGGAGAGCACGAGCACGCCGAAGCCGGCGATCGCCGTTACCCCGGAGGCGACGACAGCGGCGCCGGTGCGGCGGTAGGCGCGACGGAGCGCCTCCACCGTGCCATGGCCGGCGAGCATCTCTTGCCGGTGGCGCTCTGAGAGCAGCACGCTGAACTCGGTTGAGATCGCGATCACGAGCGCCCCGAGTGTGACCGACATCGGGTTGAGCGGAACCCTGATGGCGAACAGCACCAGCGCCGACCATCCCGTGGCGAGCGCTATCGGCACGAGCGGCACGAGCACGCGGCGCCGATCGCCCTTGAAGAGGATGAGCAGCACCAGCGCCACCGCGCCCAACGCGGCGAGCAGCATCAGCACGCGCCGCCACGGAGAGGCGATTTGCGCGCCGGACTGTGCGGCGAGCACGGACAGGCCGACGAGCTGAGCGTGCACACCCGCGGGCGGATGCAGCCGCGCGCGCATCTGTTCGATCAGACGCTGCTGGTTGGCGAGCGGCATCAGGCGCAAGCCGAAGGAGAGCGCTGCGGTGCGATGGTCGGGGCTGATCACGTCCTGCGCGAAGTAGGGCGGTATGGCGGCGATCAGCCCGTTGACTTCCGCCTGCTTTAGCTTGCTCGGAGATCCTTCGCCGCCTTGGAAGAGATCCGGAAGCGAGAAGGCGGGACACAGCTGCGCGCGGCCGCAGCCGTTGGCGGCGCTGTAGCCGAAGCGGTGCAGCACAGCGCTCTCGTACGAGCTCATCCAGGCGATGGTGGCGGGCTTGGTGAGCGAGCGCCCGCTCACCATCAGGTCGAGCTCGCCGCCGACGCCGCTCGCGCGCTCGAGCGTGTTCAGGTTCGACAGCGACTGGAGGTTCTGGGGAGCGAGCTTGGCGATGTCGGTTTGCACCTGAGTCTGGGTGTCGAGGCCCCATCCGAGCGCGGCGAGCGCAAGCCCGGCTGCGAGCACCCGACCCGGACGCTCGACCGCATAGCCGAGCCCCAGCCGCCGCACGGCGCGCGTGAGCGGGTTGTCGAGCAGGATCTCGCGGGCGCCCTGCCACGCAGCGCCGACCCCCGCGAGCGACGTGGCAGCGGGTGCACGGCGAGGGCCGCCCGACGGGCCGGGTGCGTGCGGACGGGTGGAGACGCCCCGCACCTGGGCGCGCCGGCGCTCGACCAGGGAAGCCGTTGCCGAGCAGACGAGCAACGCACAGACGAAGGCAAGCGCGACGCCCGCTACGAGCAGCACGCCGAATCCGCGCACCATCGGCACCGGAGAGAGCATCAACACGGCGAGACCGCCGATGCTCGCCAGCGCGGCAACCCCGATCGCAGTGGCGTGCGATCCAGACTGGAATTGAATGCCGTAGTCGACAGCCAGGCCGACGAGGACGGGCAGCACGGCGACCGACGCCATCGTCAGCGACACGCCCGAGAGCGAAAGCGCGCCGAACGTGAGCGCGGCGGCGAGCAGGGATATCGCAAGCGGGAGCAGCCGCGGACGGCCGCCGAACACGAGGCTCAAGATGAGCGCCATCGCGACGAGCACCGCGATCAGGAGCACCTCGATCGAGTGCGAGATCGAGCTCTGCAGTTCATGGGCGATCACCGGCTCGCCGGTGAGCAGGTAGGACTCGCCGTTCTGAAGACGCCACTGGGGCATCGCGAGCGCTTCCCGCACGAGAGCGATCGCGTGCGAGCGCCGTTCGTCGTTCAGGCCTGCGCGCAGACGAACCGACACCAGCGCCGCTTCGCGCCCGGGGAACAGATAGGAGAAGCGTTGCTTGGGCGTGCCGGCGGGCTTGGAGTTGTCGAACACGAGCGTCGAGACGAACCCGTGGTCTTCCAGACTCGGAGCCGAGGTGAGGCCATAGCGGATGGCCAGCGCGCTCACTTCGGCGGCGAAGCCCGCCATCGTGGCTTTGTAGGAGGCGGCGGCGAGCTTGGATGCTTCGCTTGAGCCCAGCCCGCGCGCGAGCGCGGCGCGATAGACGGTGCTGCGGGCGCTGCGCGCCTCACGTTCGGCTTGGGCGTGGCGAGCGGCAAGCGAGCGATCGATCTGCAGGGCGGCCTCGGCGATGAACGTCCCCGGACCGACAACCACCTTGACGGCGTGCGAGCGCTCGATTTGCGCGCACGGCCCGTTTGCCCCGCCCTCCGCCGCGAAGGCGGCGCTCGGGAGGTTGCCTGACAGGCAGCCCTCCAGGCCGACGAGACGCTCGATGTCAGAGCTGAAGAGCAGCTTGCGCAGATCGCCCTTGACAAGGATGTCGATGGGCTCTTCGCCGAAGCGTGCGTAGTAGCTCTGGGTGGCCTCATAAGAGGCGCTCGACCGTCCGACGAGCGTGTCGGTGGCGGCGCTCGTCCGCAGGCTCAACGCCGCAACCGCAGCAACCACCCCGAGCGCACCGAGCAGCGCGAGCGTCAGGATCGGCTTACGCGCCGCCCGCGCGGCTACCAAGGAGAGGAGGCTGCGAGCGTCAGTCATCGACCTGCGAGGCTAGCCAATTCACAGGCGCACGCCGCCAAGACACCAGACGCGCCGGTGCCTACTAGTCCATTCCGAGAGGACCGTGCGATTCTCCCGAGAGGAACTGGCGCACGAACGCGTTCTCGGAGTCGAACAGGTCGGCGGCAGGGCCGGATTCGACGATCCGCCCGCGCCAGAGCACGGCGATGTACTCGGCGACGCGGCGCGCGCTCATGATGTCGTGGGTGATCACGCAGTAGGTGCCGCCGTTCTCCTCGTGCACCTCTTTGATCAGTTCGCACAGCAGCGCCGTGCGCACCGGGTCAAGGCCGGAGTCGGGCTCGTCGAAGAGCACGATCTCCGGGTCGAGCACAAGCGCGCGAGCGAAGCCGGCGCGCTTGCGCATCCCGCCGGAGAGCTCGTTGGGCATCTTGTAGCCGGCGTTGCTCAAGCCCACCTCGCGCAGGCGGCGGTTGACGATCTCGGCTATCTCGTCCTCGCCCTTCTCGGTGTGCTGGCGCAGCGGGAAGGCGACGTTGTCGTACAGGTTCAGCGAACCGAACAGCGCGCCGTCTTGAAAGAGGACGCCGAACTTCGTGCGCATGTCGAACAACTGGTAGTCGGGCAGGGCGGGCACGGACTCGCCGTGCACGAGCACGTCGCCCTCGTCCGGGTAGAGCAGGCCGACCATGTGCTTGATGCACACCGACTTGCCTGTGCCGGACGGACCGAGGATCATCGAGATCTTGCCTTCGGGCAGACCCATGTCCAAGCCGCGCAGGACGTGGTTGGAGCCGAAGCGCTTGTGGACTTTGATGAACTCGATCGCGTCGGGCACGCCCGACGGATGGACGGCGCCGGTGTGCCACTCGAACTCATCCTCGGGCTGCCCGTCGCCGCTCGCTCCGGCGGCGCCCTGCTCACGCGTCGCCATGCCTCAGCCTCCGACCGGGGCGCGCGGATTGGAGCCCCAGAACACCTGGGTTCCAAGCATTCCGATCAGGTGGATGAGGATCAGGTTGAGGACCATCGACTTGGCGGTGGCGGTGCCCACCCCTACGGGGCCGCCGGACGCGTTGTACCCGTAGTAACACCCGACAAGCACGATGGCGGTGGCCATCACCATCGCCTTGATGAGGCTGTAGATGAAGTCGGGCGGGTTTTGATAAGTCCAGAAGAGCAGCAGGTAGCCGCCCGAGGAGACCGCGTGCACCTGGTTGACGACGGCGATGTACGACGCGAGGAAGGCGGCGCCGATGCCTGCGAGATACATGAACGGGAGCACGATCCAGGCGGCGAGCAGGCGGGTGGCGCAGAGGAAGGTCATCGAGTCGATGCCCATCACCTCCAGCGCGTCGATCTCGTCGGAGATGCGCATCGCGCCGAGCTCGGCGACGATGCCGGTGCCGACCTTGGCGGCCATCATGTAGCCGAAGGCGTAGGGGATCACCTCGCGCAGGTCGCACCAGGCGGCAAACTGCCCCGAGACGCCCGAAGCGCCGACCGACTCGGCGAAGTATGCGCCCTGCGTGCCGCAGATCAGCCCGAGGTTGAACATCAGCGCCCAGATGACGAGCGTCGAGGAGATGATCAGGATGCCCGACTGGCGCAACGCCTCGCCGAAGAATCGAAAGACGCGCAACCCGTAGACGTCGCGCACGACGTTGCCCATGAAGCCGCCGAGCTCACCGGTGGCGGCAAGCCATTCGCGCGGCATGGCGAGCAGGCCGTTCACTTGATCACCAGGATGTTGGGGTGGGTCGCCAGGAGCATCTGCGTGAAGACGTAGTCGAAGGCGAAGATCGCCAGGAAGGCGACCACCACCGCCTGGTTGACGGCGCGGCCAACCCCCTCGGCGCCCCCGGAGGCGGTCATGCCCTTGTAACAGCAGACGATTGCGATCATCGCACCGAAGATCGACGTCTTGAGCACCGAGCCCCACAGATCGACCGTTGAGGCGTTCAGGAAGAACGTCGACCAGAACGGCCCGAGCGGCTGGTGCTGGGAGAGCGCGGCGATGATGCCGCCGAAGATGCCGAACAGGATGGCGTAGATGTTGAACAGGCCCGTGACGAGCATCAGCGCGAGGAAGCGCGGCACGACGAGGTTCTTGACCGGGTCGACGCCGAGCACCTGCAGGGCGTCGAGCTCCTCGCGGATCTTGCGCGCGCCGAGGTCGGCGGTTATGGCGGTGCCGGCGACACCGGCGAGCACGATGGCGGTCACGTCAGGCCCGATCTCGCGCACGGCGGCGAGCACGAAGAACCCGCCGAGGCGGTCTAGCGCGCCGAAGATCTTCAGGCCGTTGGCAGCCTGAAGCCCGGGGGCGCCGTAGCAGATGGCGACGGTGGAGATGAGCAGCGGAAACCAGCAGAGGCGCAGCACGAACAGGAACTGCGCGACGAACTCCCCCCCGTAGGGATAGGGCGGGCGCAGCGTGGAGACGATGGTCCTGCCCGCCAGGATCATCATGTCCCCTATTTCCTCGAGCAGGTTCCTAGTCGGTAGGAAAGCCCGCTCGGCCATGCTGCGAACCATCTCGATACCCCTCCTCGGGTTGCGCCCGGCCTCTTGTGGGCGCAGTGATAACTCTACGCGATGTGCAGGCGTTGCATTGCTCACAACAGGCTGGCACGCGCGCGCGTACGCGCGCGCGCACGTGTCCATCCCTGGAGAGCATCATCACGCGCGCATGCCCCTGGTATGGTGGCGCCACTGTGAGGAGGGGTCGAGCAGCACTCCAGTCGGCGTTCGCACTTGCGTGCGCACCGGCGGCATTGATCGCGTCAGGCTGCGGCGAAGGGCAGCGCAACGCAGCCGAACCGAAAGGCAGCTACGACGTCGAAGTCGTGAGCGCGCACTTCCCGCGCAAGCAGTCGATCGCCCGCGACACCGCGCTCGAGATCTCCATCCGCAACGCCGGCACGCACACGATCCCGAACGTGGCGGTGACGGTGGACTCGTTCTCGTACAAGAGCACCTATCCCAACCTCGCCGCCAATCGGCGCCCCACCTGGATCGTGAACCAGGGGCCGGGCGCGATCGCCAACCCGCCCGTGGAAAGCGAGGCGGTCAACCCGCCGGGCGGCGCACAGACCTCGTTCGTGAACACGTGGGCGCTCGGAGCGCTCGCCCCAGGCGGGACCAAGACGTTCGTCTGGAACGTGACGCCGGTGAAGGCGGGCAAGCACACGGTCCGCTTCCAGGTGAGCGCCGGCCTGGACGGCAAGGCACGCGCACAGCTCTCCGGCGGCGAACGCGCGGGCGGCGAGCTCACGGTGCAGGTGGCGCCCAAGCCGCCCGCCACGCACGTCAACCCGGAAACGGGCGCGATCGAGAGCGGCCCGTCTCCGACCCCGGCTGGTCCGCTCCCCGCCGCACCTTAGGCGTTTGGCCGGTTGTCGAAACAGCCGGCCTGCTCTTTCGCCATCTGCGTGACGCCTCGCCCGCCACGGAGGACTACGATGCGGTTCGGCCCCGTGCCCTAGAACCAAAGTCTTCGAGGAGGAATCGAGCCCACCCATGCCCAGGACCCGTCAGCACAACGTCACAGCAGCCCAGTGGAGCGCCAACGGCAGCGCGCTCGGCTCGATCGACCTCACTGCACCGGGCAACCAGGTGTTCGGGGCCAACGTGTTCAGCGTGGCGGTGCAGCGCCAGCGCCTGCCCAAGCACGTGTTCCGCGCGTTGCAGCGCACGCTCGCGCGCGGCGAGGCGCTGGACACCTCGCTGGCGGACGCCGTCGCGCAGGCGATGAAGGAATGGGCGATGGAGCGGGGCGCCACCCACTACACGCACTGGTTCCAGCCGCTGACGGGCTCCACCGCCGAGAAGCACGACTCCTTCTACGGTCCGGCGGGCGACGGCTCGGCTATCGCCGAGTTCTCGGGCAAGGAGCTGATCCAGGGCGAGCCTGACGCCTCGTCGTTCCCGACGGGCGGCATCCGTGCGACGTTCGAGGCGCGCGGGTACACCGCCTGGGATCCCACCTCTCCGGCGTTCATCCTCGAGAACCCCAACGGCGCGCTGCTGTGCATCCCGACGGCGTTCACGTCGTGGACGGGCGAGGCCCTGGACCACAAGATCCCGCTGCTGCGCTCGATGGACGCGCTCTCAGGCGCTGCGGTGCGTGCGCTGCGCCTGCTCGGCGAGCAGGACGCCGAGCGCGTGTTCACGACGATCGGGTGCGAGCAGGAGTACTTCCTGATCGACGAGCAGTACTACTTCGAGCGCCCCGACCTGCTCACCACCGGCCGCACGCTGTTCGGCGCCAAGCCGCCGAAGGGGCCTGAGCTCGACGACCACTACTTCGGGTCGATCCCCGAGCGCATCCTCGCGTACATGCTGGAGTGCGAGCTGGAGCTGGCGAAGCTCGGCGTGCCGATCAAGACCCGCCACAACGAGGTGGCGCCCAACCAGTACGAGGTGGCGCCGATCTTCGAGAACTCCAACGTGGGCGCCGACCACCAGATGATCACGATGCAGATCCTGCAGAACACGGCGCGCCGCTACGGGCTGGTGTGCCTGCTGCACGAGAAGCCGTTCGCGGGGGTGAACGGGTCGGGCAAGCACAACAACTGGTCGATGGGCACCGACACGGGCGTCAACCTGCTCGAGCCGGGCGACACGCCGCACGAGAACCTCGTGTTCCTGTTCTTCTGCACAGCGGTGATCCAGGCGGTGAACAAGCACCAGGCGCTGCTGCGCGCGTCGGTGGCGAACGCCGGCCAGGACCACCGCCTGGGCGCCAACGAGGCGCCGCCGGCGATCATCTCGATCTTCCTCGGCGCGGAGCTGCAGAAGGTGTACGACGCGATCGAGTCGGGCAAGGCGCAAACGGGCAAGCCGGGCTCGTTCCTCGGGCTCGGCACGCCGGTGCTACCGCCGCTGCCGCTGCATGGCGGCGACCGCAACCGCACCTCGACGTTCGCGTTCACGGGCAACAAGTTCGAGTTCCGCGCCCTGGGCTCCTCGATGTCGCCGGCGCTGCCCAACACGGTGCTCAACACGATCGTCGCTGAGTCGATCGACGAGATGGCGGACGCGCTGAAGGCGGCGCTCAAGGGCTCAACCCTTGAGAAGGCGCTCGCGAAGGTGGTGAAGGACAGCTGGGGCGCCAACAAGCAGGTGGTGTTCGACGGCGACGGCTACTCCGACGCCTGGCACGCCGAGGCGGAGAAGCGGGGCCTTGAGAACCTGCGCACCACCCCCGACGCGCTGCCCTGGCTGACCGAGAAGCAGACGGTGGCGGCGTTCAAGAAGTACAAGGTGCTGTCCAAGCGCGAGCTGGAGTCGCGCGAGGAGGTGTTCACCGAGCAGTACGCGGTGACGCTCAACATCGAGTCCGAGACCGCCGCCTCGATCGCCCGCACGATGATCCTGCCGGCGGCTGTGCGTCACCTGAACGAGCTGAAGGCGTCGGGCCTGGACGAGCTCGTGTCAGAGCTCGAGCCGGTGGTGAAGGAGCTGCACTTCGCGCTGGTCAAGCTCGAGGACGCGAACCTCTCCGAGAACCAGCCCGACGGCGCTCACAAGTGGGCGAAGTACATGCGCGACACGGTCATCCCCGCGATGTCCGACGTGCGCGAGGTGGCGGACCGCCTGGAGAAGCTCGTCGCCGACGACCTGTGGCCGCTGCCGAAGTACTCGGAGATGCTCTTCATCAAGTAGCGCGGGATCAGGACTTCGTCCGGGCCGGGAGGGACCGCTACGCGGTGCCCGGCCCGGGCCGAAGTTCCTGACCCGCTTCGCCGAGGGGCGCAGCTCAACAGCTCAGGCGCCGGCTGCCAACTGCGCCGAGGCGAGCAGCGTGAGCGCTGCGAGGTCGTCGCTCGGCTCCGAGGTGGCGGAGGAGCGCACGTCGTCGAGATAGACGAGTCCGTGCCCCGACTGGGCGCGGAATGGGTCGAGCCGACCGCGGCGCGGGCAGCGACGATAGCCATCGGGAGCGCCCAGTTGGCGTACCCCTTCACGCCCCGTCGGCCCGTCCACCGTGGTGCCCACGAGGATGCGTCCGCGTCCGTTCAGCGAGCCGCTCAGGTTGGGGATCTGCGCGGCCGGACAGTGCGGGTAGACGCTGCCGGCGCCCACCACGAACGATGAGCCCCAGGCGTTGGCGCCCAACACCCAGTCGAGCTGGTCGGAGCCGAGCGCTCCGAAAACCTGTCCGCCTCCCATTTCGCGGTAGAGACCGGCCTGCACCGCATAGCCGAGCGCGTGCGAGACCGTGTCGCTCGGCATTGCCGGGTCGGCAAGGCCGAACGGTTCGTGGCGTGCCAGCCGGCGGGCGAGCGCCAACTGGTCGTGGCGGTCCTTGAGCAGCGCCGGGATGCTGGTTGGGACGTTGACCGCTTCGTTCTCTTCGATCGCGTAGAGCGCCTGAGGCGTTTGCAGGATGCGTGCGAGATCGCGGTCGGCGAGCGCGCTCACGTCGTACACGTTGAGCGAGTCCTGGCCGCTGCCCTTGGCGGTGATGTAGGCGTTCGCCCAGTACCCCGCCGGCGAGAGGTAGAAGACCGCTTCGGGGTGCGGAAGCCCAGCCGGCTCGGCGCCTTCCAGGGCGGCCGTGCCGAGATACAGCTCCGTCGCGCCCAGCTCCATGTCGTCGCGCCATTCGCGCTCGGGGTAGTAGGCGAACGGCACGGCTGTCGTGAGCGCTCCGCGCGGATGCGTGTCGGCGCGGTCGTAGATCGATTGGCCGGCAAGCAGGCAGCGCTGCGCGTAGGCGGGGTCGCTGTGCGCGAACACCTGCGCGCACAAGCCGAACGCCGCGGCTACCCGACCGGCGAGATTCGGGCTGATCGGGGCGCCGGGGGCGTTGGCGGCGAACACGGGACGGTGCGCGATCAGCCACATCGGCGAGCTGCGCCTCGGTTTGCCGCGTTCGTCGAACTGGGGCAGGCGCCACACGTCGTGGTCGCCGAGGATGCGTTCGCCCGGCGTCCCGTCCCCGATGCCCACCTGCAGGTAGAGCACGCCTGCGGACTGATCCCACATCTTCAGCAACCAGTCGCTGCCGTGACGGGCCTCGGCGAGCAGCGCCGGTGGATCGGACACGCCGCTCGAGTAATCCCGGGCGGCGTAGTAGAGCGCGACGTCCGCGAAGCTCGCCGTCTCCGTCAGTTTGAGGTAGTCCCCGGCGTCGAACCAGCCTCCGGCCACGTCGACGTGTTGCGCGGTAGGAGCCGGTGGTGCAGCCAGTGCGCCGTTGCGATAGCGCGGCAGGCGGTAGACGGTCGCGGAGGCGTCGCCCAGATGCGCGGGCCGGCGGCCCATCGGCCCGGGGATCGCTTCGGGTCCGTCGCGCTGCGATTGCAGGAACGCGAGCGCGCCCTGACCCAGCGGACGGTAGAGGCTGGCCGGGCTTGCGATGCGCACGAGCGGAGAGCGCCCGCCGTCGAAGCGGACCGCGTAGACGCCGGACGTGTGCAGGCGACTGAAGTCGAGCGCATACACCACATAGCGTCCGTTCCAACGCGCCGGGCCGCCAGCACGGGCGCGCAGGACAACGCGCCCGTGCGAGTTGAGCACCTCGAAGCGCGCTGCCCGAATACGGCGCTTGGTCATCGCGAGCATGCGCTTGGACCCATCCTGCGGATAGCCGACCTGGTTGACGCGGAACATCAACGGCGCGGTCTCCTGAAGCGGCACGACGGGTTGAGGCGGTGCGGCGATCATGCGGGCGCGTCCACCGGGGCGTGCGCCTCTGCCGGCACCTCGACCTCACCGGTCCGCTCCAAGGGACGCCAGCTCTCACGTCCGCCGAGCAGCGCGGATATGAGCGCGTCGTACACCACCAGGTAGGAGATCTGACGGTGCAGCAGCTGTTGGAGCGGCAGCGCCCAGAGCGTCAGGCGCGACTCTTTGTCAAAGCCGAACGCACACCAGGCGAGCACCAGCTGGAAGAGGTTGAAGGCGCCCCAGAAGGCGAGGATGGGCATCGGGTCGAGGAAGACGATCGAGTAGATCGCGAACAGGTCGATCATCGGCGCGCACAGCGGGAGCAGCACCTGGAAGAGGGCGATCGCGACGACAGCACGCGCTCCTCTGCCCTGCTCGCCGCTGCCCCACACCGCGTGGCGGTGCTTCCACATCGACTGGATCGTCCCGTACGCCCAACGGCTGCGCTGGCGGTAGAGCGCGCGCACGCTGCTCGGCGCCTCGGTCCACGCGCGGGCGCGGCTCTCGTAGACGACCTGCCAGCCGGCGCGGCCTATGTCGAGCGTGACGTCGGTGTCCTCCGCAAGCGTCGCGCCGGACACGCCGCCGATGTCTTGGAGCGCCCTGCGCCGGAACGCGCCGATAGCCCCGGGGACTGTGGGCGTGGAGCCGAGCACCTCATACATGCGCCTGTCGAGGTTGAAGCCCATCACGTACTCGATGTGCTGCCAGCGGCCAATCAGCCCGCGCCGGTTGCCCACCTTCGTGTTGCCCGAGATCGCGCCGACGCGCGGGTCGCGGAAGCGTTGCACGAGCTGAGCGAGCGTCCCAGGCTCGAACACGGTGTCGGCGTCGACCGTGACGACGATCTCGTGGCGGCTCGCCGCCAGCGCCCGGTTCAGGGCGGCGGCCTTGCCGGCGTTGGCTTGCTGCAGGAGCCGCACACAAGGCAGGCTCAGCCGCTGGACGATCGCGGGGGTCTCGTCGGTGGAGCCGTCGTCGACGACGATCACCTCCAGCTCGCCGCCGTATCGAGAGCCCGCGAGCGAGCGCACCGCGCGCTCGATCCCCACCTGCTCGTTGTGCGCCGGCACGAGGATCGACACTCCCGGAGCGAAGCTCGGATCGCTGGTGAGACAGCGGACACGCCGCCGCTGCACGCGCGCGAGCGCAAGCCCGACGAGCATTCTCAGCCCGACGAGGATCGTCACGAGCATCACCAGGCGGGTGAGCCAGTTGGTGACGGTGCCGGCGAGGGCGAGCATCGTGTCGAACACGCGACCGCGCAACCGCTGGCCGGCGCTCGCCGGCACCTGCGCCTGCCAGGGCGCGAAACCAGCCATTTCAGAGACGGTGGCGATGCGGAAGCCGCGCGCGCGCAACGCCGAGATCAGCTTCGGCAGGGCTGCCACGGTCTGGGAGCGATCGCCGCCCGCGTCGTGCATCAGGACGATGCCGCCGATCCCGTGGCGGATGCTCGGATTGGAAATCACGCTCGAGACGATCGAGGAGACCCCCGGACGGCTCCAGTCTTCGGTGTCGTAGTTGGCGAGCGCGATCACATAGCCGTGGGCGGCCAGCGCACCCCACGCCCGCTCCTGGGCGGCGGTCACGGCTTCGGTGGTGGAGGAGTACGGCGGTCGCACCAGCCGCGGGCGAACGCCGGTCACGCCGCTGATGGCGCTCTCGGTGAGCGAGATCTGAAGTTCGGCCTCCCAGCGGGGCAGCCCCACCGGATCGGCGTGGGTGAACGTGTGGTTGCCGAGCTCGAACCCGTCGCGGTGCAGCAGGCGCGTCATCTGCGGATAGCGCACCACCTGGCTGCCGACCTCGAAGAAGGTCGCCGGCACGTGCCTGGCGTGCAAGATGGATGCGATCTTCGGAGTCCAGTCCGGGCTCGGCCCGTCGTCGAAGGTGAGCGCGATGCGCCGGCCGGGCGCAGGCTCGTGGGAAACCAGGCCACCGTGGCGGTTGGAGACGAGCACGGGCGCCGCGCCGGCGAGCACCGAACCGGCTACCGAGCGCGCACCCGTGCCGGCGGCGCCGATCGTCTTGGTGGTGAAGCCGTCGACGAGCAGCAGCAGCACCAACATGCCCAGGCAGAAGCCGAGCAGCGCACGTCGTCCCCGGGTGCGCCGATGGGCGGCTGCCGGATGTGCGTTCTGCTCGGATGACCCAGCCGGTGTCCTCGCGCCGTCGAATGCCATCTCGTATAACGATGATGATCTACATCCGAGCTTTTTTCAGCACGCTTTCGTGGCGCTTAAGAAGATGGCCACACTTCGCTAACGCTCTGCTCGCCGCGCTTTCGGCGAGCTGCGCCGGCGCAGCAGCCATGCCCGCAGCCGCATCGAGGACCCCCGTCAGCCAGACGCTCCTCGTGTCGCTGGACCATCCGCTCGCGCGCTTTGCGCCGCTGCGAGCGATCGGGGGAGCGCTCGACGGCCACGGGGAGGCAGAAACGCTGCCGGCGTATGCCCCTGAAAGCGTCCGTGGAATGTCGGCGGCAGGACTCGGAGCGATCACCTACCGGCTGCGAACCGAGCTCGGTGTGCAGGCATGGCACTTCGACCCGTCCGGCGACTGGAGCGAACCCGCTCGACAACAGGGCTACTGGACCGGAACGAGCCGCCCCCCACGCACGCCGCCTGCCGTCTCGTGGGGCTATGAACTGCCAAGGCGCGGCGACACCACCGACCAGGCCGAAGACGGCGGCTACTCGCGCCTGGACGACGGCAGCGCGCAGACGTTCTGGAAGAGCGATCCCTACCTCGACTCGCACTTCACGCACGAACCCGAAGCTCGCCACCCACAGTGGGTGGTGATCGACCTCGGGCGGCTGCGCGCGATCGACGCTCTGCGCATCGCCTGGGCGGCGCCGTACGCGAGGCGCTTTCGCGTGCAGCGATATGTCGGCGGCAACGACGCGATCGCGCTCGACCCGGGCCGCTGGGCCGACTTCCCGCGCGGCGGCTTCGGCGGCGCCGGCGGCGTTCAGACCGTGCGTCTGGCGCAGGCGCCGATGAGCGTTCGGTTCGTGCGCATCCTGATGACCGCCTCCTCGCACACGTCGACACCCTCCTCACGCGGCGAGCGCGCCACTTCGCGCGACGTGCGCGATCGGCTCGGGTACGCGATTCGCGAGCTCTACCTGGGCGTCAGCGAACGCAACGGTGCCTTCCGCGACCTGCTCGTCCACGCGACGAGCAAGAGCCAGACGACGATCTACACCTCCTCGACCGACCCGTGGCATCGCGCGGCAGACCTCAACCCCGCCTATGAACAGCCCAGCTTCCAAACGGTGCTCGGCAGCGGGCTCACCCGCGCCCAGCCGCTGCTGGTGCCGGTGCCGCTGCTGTACGGCACGCCGGAGAACGCTGTGGCCGAGCTGCGCTACCTGCGCGGGTTGCACATCGCGCTGCGCGGGGTGGAGCTTGGAGAGGAGCCGGACGGGCAGCTCGTCTCCCCGGAGGACTACGGCGCTCTCTACGTGCAGTTCGCGCGCGCGATCCGCCGCGCGTTTCCGCATCTTCCGATCGGCGGGCCGGCGTTCGCGAGCTCGATCCCCGACTGGGCGTACTGGCCGAACGCGCACGGCGACCGCTCGTGGACGCATCGCTTCGTGGACTACCTGCGAGCACGCCGCGCGCTGCGCCTGCTCAGCTTCTTCTCGTTCGAGTGGTATCCGTTCGACAACACGTGCGGGCAGCCGTCGCGGCAGCTGCGCATGGCGCCGCGCCTGCTCGCCAACGCGTTCGCCGACCTGCGCCGGGCCGGCGTGCCGGCCGCGCTGCCGAAGTACGTGACCGAGTACGGCTACTCGGCCTTCTCGGGCCGGGCCGAGGTGGGCATGCCGGGCGCGCTGCTCGACAGCCAGGTCGCTGCGCAGGTGCTGTCCTCAGGCGGCAGCGCGGCCTACCTGTACGGCTACGAGCCCGACGTGCTCATCAGCGAGGAGCCGCGGTGCGACTCGTGGGGCAACCTCCT